>JASFRE010000515.1:0-3404 GCA_050115055.1 Candidatus Eiseniibacteriota bacterium
CGGGACCGAGGCGCGACTGGTGATGGTCGACGGCGACGTCTTCGACGAGACCAACTCGACGCGCATGCTGTTCTCGAGCTTCGGCAACAAGGCGACCGTGGTGTGCGACGATCTCCAGGAGCAGGTACGACCCGAGTTCCTGACCCTCGTCCCGGTCGACGAGTTCGTGGAGACGGACAACCTGCCACGTCTGATCCAGGAGGGCGACATCGTGCTGCTGGCGGTCGACAATCACGCGACGCGCAAGCTGGTGAGCGACTTCTGCGCCACCGAGCGCCGCAAGGTCTGCCTGATCTCGGGTGGCAACGACGGGGTCGAGGAGGGGAAGACGGGCCGGGAGGACGGGGAGAGTGAAGGTGGCGAGCACGGCGGCGGCGACGAGGTCGGTGCTGACACGACCGAAGGTGGTGCGCGGCGCGGCGTGCGCCATGCCCTGCGCGGCACCTATGGCAACGTGCAGCTCTTCGTGCGCCGGGACGGCGAGGATCGGAGCCCGTCACTCACCCGCTTCCACCCGGAGATCGCCGAGCCCGCCGACCACCTGCCGACCGATGCGAGCTGCGGCGAGGTCATGCTGCGCGTCCCGCAGCTCCTCTTCACCAACCTCGCCACCGCCTCGGCGATGCTGAATGCCTTCTGGCTCTACCTGTGCGGCGCCTCGCACTACAGCGAGCTCTGCTTCGACATCTGCGATGGCCTGATGCGGCCGATCGCGGTGCCGGCGCCGCGGCTGGGGGCATCACCGCCGGGGCAGGATGCGCGCGCTCCGCGTCCGGAAGCGGCGGCCGCGCCGCTCGTCGGAGCGACCGCAGGCGCCGTCAGGGCGCGGTCGCGACCGTGACACCGAGACATGGCGAGCCTCCTCGGAGCGGACGGACGGCGGTTCCTGTCTGCAACGAGGAGATCAAGCTCGGCGTCGAGGCACCAGCGGGCCGGCGCTCCTGGGACCCCGCGCCTCACGTGCGCGAGCGCCGCCGCGACCTCTTCTTCCTCACGATGTTCGTCACGATGTAGGAGCCGCTCGGCTCGTCGAGGGTCACCTCGATGACGCCGCTCGCCTCGGCGTCCTCCAGCAGGTCGGAGAACGAGTCATAGCCGTGGTAGCCCTCGTTGAAGGATGGGCGCTTGCGCTTGATCGTCTCCTTGACCATCGACGCCCAGTAGGTCTGCTTGCCCTCGCGCTCGAGGGCGCGGACGGCGTCGACCACCAGGGTGAAGGCCTCCTGCTTGCGCTTGGGCAGCCGCGAGCCGATGGTCTCGGACTCGGGCTCGGTGGTCGGCCGCTCCAGATCCTCGTAGAAGATGAACTCGTCGCAGTTCGATAGCAGGAGCTCCGAGGTCGAGTTGCGCACGCCGACCCCGATCACGTAGCGGTCGTTCTCCTTGAGCTTGGAGACCAGCGGCGAGAAGTCCGAGTCGCCCGACGCGATGACGAACGTGTCGATGTGCTCCTTGGCGTAGCTCAGGTCGAGGGCGTCGACCACCAGCTTGATGTCGGCCGAGTTCTTGCCGCCGATCTGGCGCTGAGGGATCTCGATCAGCTCGATGGCGGCCTCGTGGAAGGGACGCTTGTACTCGGAGAAGCGCTCCCAGTCGGCGTAGGCGCGCTTGGTGATGATCTTGCCCTTCTCGAGCAGTCGCTCGAGCACCAGGTCGATCTGGAACTGCTTCGCCCGCGCCCGCTTGAGACCCATGGCGATGTTTTCGAAGTCGATGAAGAGGGCGAGCTTGCGCGCCTGTTCTCCGGTCATGGTCGGACCTCGTGCATGGAGTGGAATGGACCCGGTGAGGCAGCCTAGGTGGGCGCCCGTCGTCGGTCAAGGTCCTTCGTGCCACGGGGTTGCGGGTCAGGCGGCGGGCAGGGGGCCGTACCGCCCGCGGCTCGTGACCGGCAGCGGGTGGTGCCGGAGCCTCCGAGCGCGTGCGCCGAGCTCCGCTGGGCCGCGGCCGGCTCGCGAGTGACGCCATTGGCCCGGATGGGTTCCGGATCGACGGTGCGCAGGGGAGGTGGATCGAGGCAGTTGCGCTGGATGCGAGAGCGGACGCGCCGTGCGGTCACCGCCCCAGAGGCTGACGTGGCGCACCGTCTTGGCGCACGCCGATGAGGGGGTCGTCACCGGTGCCGTCAGGCAGGTCACCGCGCCCTGGGTGCCCGCGTTCTCGCCACGTCCAGGTCCGTGGCCGCGTCTGGAACGGAGAAGGCCGGACGGTGGGATCACCGCCCGGCCCCTCGGCTGTTCGTTCCGTCGGTCTTCGATCGACGTGCGGTCGATCAGCGTCCGTCGATCAGCGATAGATGTCCTTGATCGCGCCCCAGGTCTTCGGCTGGACCGGCGTCGCGCCTTCCGTCTGCCAGGAGTCCCAGTAGCCCGCGTCGCCGCCGTCGCCGAACGTGCGCATGGCGATGCCGCCCGAGACGCAGCCGGGATCCATCGCCGAGACGCTGGCCAGCAGCGTGGTGCCGTCGCTGTCGTACACGTTGCCGATGATCTGGCCGCCGCCGGTCAGCGCGATCTCGGCCCGGTACCAGTAGTTGCGGATCCAGCTACCGTACGGGACCTCCGCCAGGGTGGTGAAGCCGTAGCCCGAGTTGCGCTGGATGATCAGGTTGGTGGTGTTGGGCGCGAGCACCAGGCTCCAGCAACCCGCCGCCGATGCGCAGAAGCCGACGTAGTTGCGGGTATTCGACGAGTTGTTCAGCGTCGTCCAGACCCAGAACACGTCGCCCTCGCCGACCGTGACGTCGTCACGATAGAGCCAGCCGGTCTGGCGCGAGGAGCCGAGCTCGCAGCCGAGGTTGCCGTCGTGGGCCGCCGCTGGCGTGACCGCCGAGTAGACACCACCCGAGCCGGCCTGAGTCCACTCGATCAGGTTGCCGTCTTCGAAGTCGTCGAGCATGACAGCGCTCGCGGGAATCGCGAAGAGCAATGCGCACGCAGCCACACCCATCATGAGCCGTCTGTTCATGGGACCCTCCTGGAATTCTCGATGTAGGGTGCCGGCCGACGTCGCCGGCAACTCCCACCACTGTATTACATTCCGGCCGCGGGGTCAATGCCGGGGAAAAGGCCGACCGGTGACTGGCGCGAGGTGTCGCAGCCGCGCCATACGCGGTCCATTCGGGGAATGCGTTGGGGACGCAGCATCCCGAATCGATCGGCGATCGAGAGATCGAGGTACGCAGTGATCCGCCGTGCGGGCCCATCGCAACGGCCGCATGGCACGGGTCGTCCTGGCAGACTGTCGGACCGCTGACACTGGACCTGGAATTCAGGTTGCAATCACCGGCCCGCTGCCGCCCGGATGGCTGGCGATCCGACGTCTGCGTCGCTGTCCGGTCGCCTGCCCTTCCCGGAACCTGGACCTTATGCGACAATTGTAGAAGTAGAGACCCGGTCATCCCG
>JASFRE010000516.1:0-3386 GCA_050115055.1 Candidatus Eiseniibacteriota bacterium
TCCGCTTCGGTCGTCCGGACATGGTGAAGCGCTTCCATGCCAGTCGACGGAGCGGCTTCTACCTGTCGATCACGACCGCGGGAGAGCTCGGCGCCGGCGACGCGATCGTCGTGGAGAGCGTCGATCGGGACGGGCTGACCATCGCCGACGTCGTGCGGGCGATCGTCGAGCGCGACCGCGCGCTGCTCGAGCGCGCGGTGGCGATCCGGGCGCTCGCCGCCAGCCTGCGCGCCGACCTCGAGCGCCTGCTCGGGGACTGAGCCGTCCCCGGGGGAGGCCGCGCCCCGCGCGCGGCGGCGACGCGGTCCCCTGACCGGCCTACCCGACCGGCCTACTTGACGAGCACCATCGACGTCGTGCGCTCGGCGGTGGGCGTCGTCAGGCGCGCCCAGTAGCAACCGCTGGCCAGCGGGCGGCCGCTCGCGTCGCGCCCGTCCCATCGTGCGCCGTGCCGGCCGGCGCCGAGCGTCGCGTCGACCAGTGTCCGCACCAGGCGGCCGCCGGCGTCGTGCACGGTCAGGCGCACCGTCGCCGCTCCGTCCAGCTCGAAGGGGATCCACGTCGACGGGTTGAAGGGGTTCGGCGTCGCGTCGCCGAGGCGCAGCACCGTGGCCGGTGCGCCCGCGAGCTGCAAACCGGTGCTGCCGGCCGGGACCACGAAGCCGTGCTGGTTCGTGTTCCAGTTGTCATGGAAGAGCCCGCCCCACTCGATCGCCGTGGCGTCGTACGGGATGGCGAAGTCCCAGAGCGCGACGTCGCCGGTCGACATCGTCATCGCCATGTCCAGATCGCCGTCGCCGTCGACGTCGGCGAGCTCCGGGCTGTTCGGCAGGCTAGCGCCCGGCTTGGGGATCGGGAAGTCGGCGACCGTCGTGCCGTCCGGATTGAAACCATAGATGAGGCCGGGGAAGTAGTTGTCACCGATCACCGTCTCCAGCGCTCCGTCGGCGTCGAAGTTGGCGACGATCGGCGAGCCCTCGAGGTTGGCACCGGCATCCACCGGCCAGCCGGGGAGCAGGGTTCCGGTGTGATCCCAGGCGTACACGCCCGGCTCGATCTTGCCGGCGTTGAAGAGCTCGAGATCGTCATCCCCGTCGATGTCACCGATGACCGGACAGGAGTAGGTCTGGAGGCTGCCGTAGGTGATCGGGAAGCCGGGGAACGCCGAGCCGTCACCACGCAGGGCGAAGATGCTGGTATCGGTGCCGAAGTTGTAGCCGACCACCAGCGCCTCGCGGGTGCCGTCGTGATCCAGGTCGCCGATCGAGGGTGCCGCGTACGAGGTCGACAGACCGAGGCTGAGCGGCCAACCGGGAACCACCGTCCCGTCGGCGCCGAGCACGTGCAGCATGCCGGGGCTGGTCGTCACCGCCAGGATCTCCGGCGCCGGGTCCCCGGCGATGTCGCCGACCGCCAGCGTGCCGGAGATGGTGCCGCTGACCGCGACCGGGAAGCCTGCCACCGGCGTGCCGTCGGCATGCCAGGCGCGCACCAGGCCGCCGCCGCCGATCAGGACCTCGGGGGTGCCGTCGCCGTCGAGGTCGTAGACCACGGGCGACAGGAAGCCGAAGCTGATGCCCGATGCCTGGGGCCAGCCGCTGACCGGGGTGGCGTCGTGGTGGTACGCCCGCAGCTGGCCGCTCGTGACTGAGACCAGGATCTCGAGATCCCCGTCGCCGTCGAGGTCGGCCGCCGCCGCCTTCGACTGCACCCGCCCCCCCACGGAGAGCGGCCACCCGGAAAGGAGGGTCCCGTCGTGGTTCCAGACGTAGAAGCGGCTGTCGGTGGAGCCGGCGAGGACCTCGAGGTCGCCATCGCCTTCCAGATCGGCGAGTACCACGCCGACCGGCGAGTAGAGGGCAACGGTGCCCATGGTCTGCGGCCAGCCGGTCATGATCGGTGGCGGCAGGAACGAGCCCGTGCCGGGCAGCTCCGGCGATCGCGTCAGGCCGGCGGTGGAGGTGCCGGGCGATGTCCGGGGTGCGCCCTCGGCATCGCCCGCCAGATCACCCGTGACGAGTCCCGGAGCGGCGGCCACGGCGCCGGCGGGATGGAGCAACAGCGCGAGGAGCACGATCGTCGGGGCGGCGGTGATCGCGATCGAGCGGCGTGTGCGCGAGATGAGAGCGAGCATCGCTGGGGTCCTCCATTGCGGTGCGGGGCCGAGAGGTGTGATGTCCGGCGCGAGCGGGCGTGCGGTGCGTGCGCCGGCCCGCGCCATGCCGGATGATACCACGGTGCGGCTGGCTGGCGGCATCGGCGGTCGGAGGTCACCGCGGTTGACCGTCGGGCGGTCGCCATCTAGTGTCGGCGCGTGCGGGTGCGATCAAGGCCGGAGCGACTCGCCCGGATCGCCGGCCGCCGCGCAAGCGAGGTGATCGACGGCTCGAGGTGATGCCTGATGGCGGATGGCAAGGCTCTCAGAAGGTCCAGCGATCGCATGATCGCCGGCGTCTGCGCCGGGATCGCCGAGTATCTCGGCTGGCCCGTCGGTCGATTCCGGCTGCTCTACCTGCTGGTCTCCGTGGTGAGCGCCGCGTTTCCTGGCACGCTGGTCTACATCATCCTCTGGTTCGTGATGCCCGGCCCGGATCGCCGGTGACCACGACGGCGGGAAGGTGACCACGACGGCGGGACGGTGACCACGATGGCGGGACGACGATGAGCGAACTCGAGAACCTCTTCATCGGTATCGCGGGGATCATCGGCGCCGGCAAGTCGACGCTGGCGGCGGCGCTCGGCGAGCATCTCGGTTACGATGTCTACTTCGAGCCGGTCGCCGACAACGAGTACCTGGAGGATTTCTACCGCGACACGGCGCGCTACAGCTTCGCCATGCAGGTCTACCTGCTGAATCGCCGCTTCCAGCAGCACCAGGAGATCATCTGGCGCGGGCGCCCGGCGGTGCAGGACCGCACGATCTACGAGGACTCGGTGTTCGCGAAGATGCTGTCGGATCGCGGGTTGATGGAACCGCGAGACTACCGGACCTATCTGCAGCTGTTCCGGCACATGTCCAACTTCATGTGCCGGCCGCATCTCATCATCTACCTGGACGTGGAACCGGAGACGAGCTACGCGCGCGTCCGGGAGCGCCGGCGAACGGCCGAGCGGGTGATCAGCCTCGACTACCTGCAGGCGCTCCACGCCGAGTACGAGCGGTTCGTGGAGCGGATCAGCCGCGTGGTCCCGTTGCTGCGCATCGGCTGGAACGAGTTCCGCGACGTGCGCGAGATGGCGGACGTCATCAAGCGGGAGTACCTCGATCACAGCTTCGTGCGTCGCGTCCGCGACTGGCACGACGCGCCGTGATCGGGAGGGCAGCGGCGCCGCGACGCGTCGGCACGCGCCGGCCGGGGACTGCGTCCCGCGCCGTTCAGAGCCCG
>JASFRE010000517.1:0-3385 GCA_050115055.1 Candidatus Eiseniibacteriota bacterium
ATCCCGCGCGGCCGCCCTCCCGGCAGGAGCCTCGCCATGCACATGCAGACGCAATCACCGGTGCCCGCCGCCGCTTGCCCCGCCGGCACCGTCACCGTCTTCGCCATCAGTCTGGCCGTGATCGGCCTCGCGGCGTTCGCCACCCCCGCCCTCGCCGATGACAAGCCGGTCGTCACCAAGCAGGACGATCTGCCGCGACACACCTACTCGGTCGACGGCACGGTGACCGAGCTCCTCCAGTCGGACGAGGCCTTCGCCGCCTTCGCGGGCCAGGTCCGCGCCGACATCGAGCAGGACCTCGAGGCCTATGACATCCAGGACCGCACGACGCTGGCCGGCCTGCACGGCACGCTGCTCCAGCTCGACATGCTCGAGGGCAAGTACGCGTCGGCCCTCGATCACGTGGCGACGCTCCGCGAGCTCGAGGAGAAGCCGGGCCTCAAGCTGGTCAGTGGCATCGGCACCGAGGCGCGCGTGGCGGCCATCCACGAGGCCGGCGGCATGGACGACCGCGACGCCTACAAGGCGGCGTTCGCCCGCTCCTACGGCGCCAAGCTCGAGTCCCTGCCCTGGGACCAGGTGCAGGACATCCTGCAGCAGACGCGCGGCCAGCTCCAGATGGCGAGCGAGACGGTGCTGCTCGGCGTCGTCCAGCAGATGCTCGATCCGGTGGCGGAGAAGACGGGTACGGTGAGCGGCGACATCGCCCGCCAGATCGTCGGCATGCGCTACATGCTCGAGATCGGTCTCGTCACCAAGGAGGAGGCGATCGCCGCGCTGACCCATGTCATCGATGCGCACGAGGTGGTCGCCAAGCCGGACATCTGGGCCGCCCGCGCCCTCGACCTGACCGGCCGCGAGGACCTGGCGCCGGTCGTCGTGGCGATCTGGGACACCGGCGTCGACCCGGCGGTCTACGGCGACCGCATGTGGACGAACCCGGACGAGCAGCTCGACGGCACCGACACCGATGACAACGGCTGGGTCGACGACGTCCACGGCATCGCCCACGATCTGCATGCCTACCGCACGAGCGGCGCCCTCTACCCGATGGACGCCGCCGAGCGGCCGATCGACGAGCTCCAGAGCTACGCCAAGGGCATGTTCGACCTGCAGGCGGCGCTCGACACGCCCGACGCCATGGCGATCAAGCAGAAGATGGCGTCGCTCGGTCCCGACGAGGTGCGCTCCTTCATCGAGGACCTGACTCGCTACACGCTCTACTCGCACGGCACGCACGTGGCGGGGATCGCCATCGACGGCAACCCGGCGGCGACGATCCTGATCGCCCGGCTGACCGGCGACGACAAGATGGTGCCGGAGGCGCCGACCGTCGAGGACTCGAAGCGCCAGGCGCAGTCGGTCAAGGACGCCGTCGCCTACTTCAAGGAACACGGCGTGCGGGTCGTCAACATGAGCTGGGTGATGACGCGGTCGTCGTTCGAGCAGGCGCTCGAGATGAACGGCATCGGCGAGACCCCGGAGGAGCGCAAGGAGATGGCGAGAGAGATGTTCGACATCGCCCGCGACGGCCTGCTCGAGGCGCTCGAGAGCGCGCCCGGGATCCTGTTCGTCGGCGGCGCCGGCAACTCCGACAACGACATCACCTTCGACGAGTTCGTGCCGCCGATGTTCGAGCTCCCGAACCTGCTGATCGCCGGGGCGGTCGACCAGGCCGGCGACGCGACGACCTTCACCAGCTTCGGTCCGACGGTCAACGTCTATGCCAACGGCTTCGAGGTGGAGAGCTACGTGCCGGGCGGCGATCGCGTCGCCTTCTCCGGCACCTCGATGTCGGCGCCGAACGTCACCAACCTCGCGGCCAAGCTGCTGGCGCTCGATCCCGATCTCGAGCCGGCGCAGGTCATCGCGCTCATCCTGGACGGCGCCGAGGAGCGCACCGAGGGCGATCAGACCCTCAAGGTCATCGATCCCGCGCGCTCGGCGGAGCTGCTCGGCGAGCGCATGGGCAAGGCGTCACGCTGACGGCGGATGGAGGAGCGTGCAACCGGCTCGCGCTGACGCCACGATGACTGCGATGACCCGATGACTGCCACCGACAACCGCGTCCGTCGCCTGCTCCGGAACGCCTCCAAGCTGCTGGCGGCGGACGCGGTGGCGTCGCTCATCGGTCTACTGCAGGCGATCATCCTGGCGCGCGCCATCGGCGCCGCCGGTTACGGGCTGCTGTCGCTGGTCATCGTCTTCGCCGACATCTTCAACCAGCTCGTCGATGTGCGTCTCTGGGAGACGGTCACCAAGTTCGTCGGCGAGTTCCACGAGCGCGGCCAGCACGGTCACGCGCGCGCCACGATCAAGGTCGTCTACCTGCTGGACCTCACCACCGGCATCCTCGCCTTCCTGCTCGTGCTCGTCATCGCGCCGCTGGCGGCCGAGCGGCTCTTCCACCGTGCCGAGGCGGCACCCCTGATGATCGTCTTCTCGCTGACCCTGCTGGTCTCGACGGTCAACCAGACCTCGATGGCGCTGCTCCGCGTGTTCGATCGCTTCACGGCGCTCGGCGCCGAGCGCGTCGGCTTCGTGGCGGTGCGCTGCGCGGCGCTGGCGGTGGCGGCGCTGGCCACGCGGTCGCTCGGCCCGATCGTCTGGACCTACGTCGCGGTCGACGCCGTGCGGGCGACGGTCCTTCTCGTCCTCGGTCTGCGCGCGTCCGCGCACGCCCTGACCGGTCCCGGCGACGACCGGATGGGGCTCCTCCGGCCCCGGCTGCGCGAGCTCGTGACCTTCTCGCTCCACAACTCGCTCAGCATGCTGCTGTCGCTCGTCACCCGGCAGCTCGACGTCCTCATCCTGGCGGCGCTGCGCGGCGATCGGGAGGTGGGCTACTTCCGGATGGCGAAGAACTTCGCCCGGCTCCTGCTGCGGGTCTCCGACCCGGTCTATCACGCCATCTACCCCGAGCTGGTGCGGCTCCGCGAGCAGACCGGCGACCTGGGGATCATGCGGCGCTTCATCGGCCAGACCATGCGGCGGGTGATGCTGGTGGTGGTACCGGCCGCGGTCACGATCGCCCTCGGGGCGCCGATCATCATCGATAGGCTGGTCGGCAGCGAATTCGCGCCGGCGGTGCCGGCGCTGCGCATCATGGTGGCAGGAGTGCTGGTCAACGCCGCCTTCCTGTGGGCACGGCCGCTGGCCCTGACTGCTGGTCGCCCGCAGGCGTCGACGGCGGCCTTCGCGGTCGGCACCGTGGTCCTTGGCGCCGGCTCGCTCCTCCTGGTGCCGCCGTACGGCTACCTGGGGAGCGCGATCACCTACAGCCTGACGATGGCAACCACCGCCGTGTTGATGGCGACCTGGGCGGTGCGTGCCGCACGGCCGACGCCGCCGCCGCGGGCGTCGTAGCGCGCGACGCCGGCGCCCA
>JASFRE010000518.1:0-3384 GCA_050115055.1 Candidatus Eiseniibacteriota bacterium
CGGTCGAGAGCCGAGACTACGGATGTCACCGACTCGTTACCGAGCGTCTCGTAGCGCCGCTCGATCTCGAAGCCGCCGAGGTGGCGGCCGGCGATCATGTCGAGTGCGATGCCGGCATCCGTGAACGGCTGCTGCCAGAGGATTTCACCGAACAGGACGGCGCGGCGGACGTGATCGCCCGGCGGTGTCCGCTCGTAGGCCAGGAACTTGTGGAGCATGTTCGAGGCGTCGGCGATGCCTCCGCTGGGGGCGCGCCCGACCAGCAGGTCGGGGTAGAGGTCGACCAGGTCATCGACCTCGCCGAAGATGCCGTTGCCGTTGGCGTCCCAGTCGCCGTCGAGGTCGGCGTAGTAGAGGTCGGCGCGCAGGTCGTTCTCGTCGGCGTGCAGGTGCGCCTCGCAGTCGAAGGCGTACACGACCCGGCCGGGCACGACGGCGTCGTCACCGGCCAGCAGCACGTACTCCGTGCCCCAGTCGGCGACGGCAGCGGCGATCCAGGTCCGGATGCGCTCGGCCAGATCGCGCCCGCTCGACTGGCCGCTGATCGCGTCGACGGTGACGACGGTGGCCGGCAGTCCCTTCGCCGTCTTCCAGGCGGCGTAGATCTCCCAGATGGGGGCCTGGAAGCGGTCGGTGATGATGACGTAGCGATAGGCGGTGGGGTCGACCGGCAGCGCCTGGCCCGGGGCAGCGGTGACGGGGCCGTCCCGGTCGAGGGCACGGTCGCGCTCCTGGCCGTCGCGCTCCCGGATCTCGAGACGGGTGGTACCGGCCGGCTGGAGCAGCCGCTCGCCGAGTGGTGCGAGCGACGACGGGGTCGGTGGCTGGACGGCGGATGTGCGTCGGGCGAGGGCCGGCGGCGCGGCGACCTCGAGCTCGATCGACAGCTCGATCGCCGTGTGAACGACCAGCTCGCCGCTCCGCGGGTCGTACTGGACCGGGTGGAGCTCGCAGCTTGCCAGATGACGCGCGCCCAGACGGTGACTACCGCGCAGCACCGCCAGCGTGGCGGGAAAAAGCCCGTCCGGGAGGTCCGGAGCGGGCAGCTGCGCGCCGGGCGCCAGGCCGAGAATGGTCGGCGGCGCCAGCCGCGGCAGCGTCCCCGGTTGAATGCGCTGCGATGCGGTCGGGCGCGCCGTCACCGCGCGGGCCTGCGCACCTGGCGGCAGCTCGACGTGGACGGCGCCGAGGGGCAGCGCCGGCGCAGCGGGCCGCGGCAGCAGCGCGTAGCCCGCACGGGCCAGACCCGACAGGTCGCCATGCTGGGCGAGGGAGTGCTCGACCGCAGCCACGAGTTCGTCGAGGGCAATCGTGACCTCGAGCGCGTGCGGTGCCGATCGTGACGCGGTTGCATCGGGCGATGCCGTGGCCGGCGCTACCATGCCGGGCGTTCCGAAGGTGCCGAGCGCGGAGAGCGCCATGAGTGCGGACAGCGCGAGGCGGGCCGATCCGGCTCCGGGTCTCGCTCCGCGGCGCGCGACACGGCGCGGCGGACGAGGACGGCGAGGTCGTCCGTGCATGGACGGTACTCCGGGGGAGGGTGCGGCGGCCGGCTCGTACCAGCGTCGCCAGCATTCTAGCGCCGACCGGGGTGCGACCCAATCGTCGTGTGCGTGTGGTCCCGCGCGCCTCACCTCACACGCAGATTGCAGGAAGCGAGCCGGGCCACCGCGAGGGGGCTCCACTGGCGATCCGGCGCGCACCGTGCACCGTCCGGCCGGGATGGCGCTCGCACGCCGCCCCGGCGCTCCTAGGGCGCGCCGGTGTCACCGTCACCGTCGCCGCCACCGCCGCTGCCACGACCGCGGCCCCTGTCGCCGCTGCCGGTGCCCCCGCGGCTGCCCGGACCACTCTCGCGGAGATGCGCGAGCACCGCCTCGAGCGTCGCGCGATCGGCGCCGCGCAGCATCGACTCCGCCTGCCGGCGCAGCTCGATCTCGTCCCCGTCCGGTGCGGTGACGACCGGCAGCTCGACGTCGAGGAGCCGACAGACGCTCTCCAGGTAGCCGCGCGGTGTGATCGGCTTCTCGAGGCACGATGCCCGTCCGATGGTGCTGCTCTCCGCCAGGATGCCGTCGAGCCCGGCACCGATGTCGCGATCGCCGGCGTGACCGGTGACCACCAGGACGGGAATGCGCGCCCACGTCGGGTTCTTGCGCAGCTCGTGGATCAGCCGGATGCCGGACTTGCCGGGCATCACGAGGTCGGTCGAGATGAGGTCCGGTGCTCCGAGGCGCAGCTGCTCGAGTGCCTCGTTGCCGTCGCGGGCGGTCGACACCTGGAAACCGGCGTCCTCGAGCACCGAGGCCAGGAAGTCGCGCACGTCCGGCTCGTCATCGACGATGAGGACCCGCATGTCACCGGGTCGACGATGCGCTTCACCGGGCTGTCGCATGATTCTCTCCATGGCTCCGTCCGCCTTCTGCGGGCGGTTCGTTGTCCTCCGGCACCGGCAAGCGCCGGCGCTGGAACCGGATCCGGAAGGTCGTACCCTCACCGGGCGTCGACTCGAAGTCGATGGTGCCACCGTGCTGCTGCACGATCTTGCGCGTCGTCAGCAGGCCGAGCCCGGTGCCACCCGTGGACTTGGTCGTGAAGAAGCTCGTGAAGACCTTCTGCTTGATCTCGTAGTCCATGCCGCAACCGGTGTCGGCGATCTCGTAGACCAGCGTCTCGTCGACCTCGACGAGACGGGCGGTGATCGTGCACCGGCGGTGACCGGACGCCGCCGACTCGCGGTCACTGCCGTTGGTCGGAAGCTGGTCGGGAGCTTCTGTCTCGGCAATCGCTGCCGGCACGCGGTCGGAGACCAGGCAGGCGTCGATGGCGTTGGAGACCAGGTTGGCGAGGCAGCTGTGGATCCCCTCCGCGTCGAGCGAGGCCGGCGCGAACCTGCCGGTGATCTCGGTGACGATGCGGATGCCGTGCTGCCCGGCGTTCTCGGCGAACAGCTCGACGACCTCACGCAGGATGGCGGCCGGATCCACCAGGTCGGGATGGGGTCGATCACCGCGTGAGAACGCGAGCAGATCCCGGGCGAGCGATCCGATACGGCCCATGTTGCGCTCGAGCATGCCGAACCCGCGCTCGATCCGCCCGTGATCGGCTCGCGCGAGCCCGGTCGAGGTGACGTACATGCCGCCCTCGAGACCGGTCAGGATGTTCTTGATGCCGTGCGCCAGGCCGGCCACCGTCTGCCCGACCGCCGCCAGCCTCTCGGCCTCGAGCTTGTCGTGCTCGAGCTGCTTGATGGTGCGCAGGTCCTGGGCGATCACCGCGGTCCCGAGGCGCCCCGCGGCAGTCTCGCTCGTGGCCCTCTCGTCGCACAGCGCGACCGCGGCCAGACGCACCGGGATGGTCTCGCCGGCCAGGTTGACGACCGTC
>JASFRE010000519.1:0-3366 GCA_050115055.1 Candidatus Eiseniibacteriota bacterium
GCCGGTAGAACAGGTCGTCGCGGAAGCGCCCCTCGCGCACCGCCTGCTCGAGGTTACGGTTGGTGGCCGCGATGATGCGCACCTCGACCTGGATATCGCGCGTGCCACCCACGCGCTTGAACGCCTTCTCCTCGAGGAAACGGAGCAGCTTGACCTGCATGGCCATGCCCATCTCGCCGATCTCGTCCAGGAATGCGGTGCCGCCCTCGGCGGTCTCCAGCAGCCCCTTCTTCTGGCTCTTCGCGTCGGTGAACGCGCCGCGCTCGTGGCCGAAGAGCTCGCTCTCGAGCAGCGTCTCGGTCAGGGCGGAGCAGGTGATGTTGACGAACGGGCGGTCGGCGCGGGGAGAGCCGTAATGGATCGCCTTGGCCACCACGTTCTTGCCGGTGCCGCTCTCGCCTTCGAGCAGCACGGTGGTGGCCTGGCTCGCCGAGACCTTGCCCACCAGTTCCATCACCTCCTGCATCGCGCGGCTCTTGCCGATGATGCGGATGCTGCCGTGGATCTCCCGGTTCTCGGAGCGCAACCGGCGCACCTCGCGGCGCAGCACGGTGGTCTCCAGAGCTTTCTGCACGATCAGCGCCAGCTCGTCGAGATTGACCGGCTTGGTCAGGTAATCGAAAGCGCCCAGCTTCATCGCCTGCACGGCGCTCTCCACCGTTCCGTACGCGGTCATCATCACCACCGACAGCTCGGGCATCTCCTTGCGGATGCGCTCCAGGATGTCCAGCCCCGTGGTGTCGGGGAGCCGGAAGTCGAGCAGTACGAGATCGCACTCCTCCTCGGCGAGGATCTTGAACGCCTGGGCGCCGCTCTCCGCCTCGACCACCCGGTAGTCGTCGTCTTGCAGCCGCGAGCGGATCGACCAACGGATCAGCTTCTCGTCCTCGACGATCAGGATGCGTTCACGCGCCATCGGTCTCCTTCCGCTCGGACGGAACGTGCAGCGTGGTCGTGGTGCCGGCGCCCGGCTCGCTGCTCATCTCCACGGTTCCGCCGTGGGCCTCGACGATCTTCTTGACGATGGGCAGTCCGAGGCCCGAGCCACGGTGCTTGGTGGTGTAGAACGGCTGGAACACGCGGACGAGATCCGTCGGGACGATGCCTTTGCCCGTATCGCCGAAAGTGATCTCGATCGTCCGGGCCGCCCGCCGCAGCGTCGTGGAAACGGTCAACACGCCGCCGCCCTCCATCGCCTGCACGGCGTTCTGGATCAGGTTGTGGAACACCTGCTCCAGCTGCTGCAGGTCGGCCTCGATGCGGCTGGTCCCCGGACCGTAGCTGCGCCGCACGGTGATGCCCGCCGCCTCCGTCGCCTCCTTGTAGCCGCGCAGCAGCCGGTCGAGCAGCTCGTGCAGGTCGAACGGCTGGCGGCTCAAGGCGCTGGGCCGGGCGTAGGTGAGCAGGTCGCGCACGAGCCGCTCCAGCCGGTCGATCTGCGCCAGCAGCTCGTCGACGATCTCCGCGTTGGACGGCTTGACCTCGAGGTCGCCGCGCAGCACCTGCAGCGCTCCTTTCATGCCGGCCAGCGGGTTGCGCACCTCGTGGGCGATGCTGGCGGCGAGCTCTCCCACCGCGGCGAGCTGTTCGTTGTGCTCGACCGCCCGTCGCTCGCGGCTCGCGTAGTACACGTCGAGCACCAGCTGCACGTCCAGCGCCAGCAGCTTGGAGAGCGCCGCCGAGGCACGGCTCGCCTTGGCGGCGTCGTCGCGAAAGCGTCTTCCGATCAGCTCCTCGAAGAGGTCGGTGTAGAGACCGTAGGAGCCGAGAAACCACTGCGGCTCGATGCCGAGGCGTTCGTGCGCCTCGCCGATCCGGCGGCGGTCGCGGGCATACTGCTCGTCGTAGACCCCGGACGCCAGCCGCACGAGGTAGTCGCGCTGCGCCCGCTTCAGGCGTTCGACGGTGGCGGGATCGGCGAGGAACGGCTGCAGCTCGTCGGCGCCGAGCAGGTGCTCGTAGAAGCGATCGACCATCGCGACCGCGTTCTCCTCGACGAGCGGACGCAGCTCGGCGAGCAGCCGCGCGTCGTCGTCGGTGAAGCGCGTGAAGCGCATGCGACGTTCGAGGTCGCTCGCGGCGCCGGGCGCCTCACCCCCCGGCCGGCGTGTGGCGGAGCGCGTCACCGCCCCTCCGCCGAGGGTCGTGAATCGTCGCGAACGAGGCTCCATCCGGGCCAGTCTACCATCGCGCCCATCGTGCTCCTCGACGGTCCGGCGGCCTCCACGACCGGCTCCTTTCCGGCAAGCGCCGCCGTCCGCCGGTCCGGTGGCACGATCCGTGCCACCGGACCGGCCGTCTCGTCGGCGGGTCCGCGTGCCCCGCAGCGCGCGCCTGCGCGGGATGCCCCGGGCCCGGGCAGGGAGTGAGGTAGATCGCGCAACGCACCCCTCGCGCCGCCTCGGCGGCCCGGGGATCGACGGGGTGCACCACTGGCTCGGGACTTGCACCGGCACTCGACGGGACGCGAGTGCCCGCGGATCGACTCCGTGCAGCGCAGCGGTCGGGGCTCGGTCCCGGATGGGAGCCATTCCGTGGTGGCGGCGACCGGAACTGCGACCCCCGGTCGTCGCGCGGCGTGGCTCCCCGATACGTGGTCTCCGCGGGTGGCCGACTCCCTCCCGGCCACCCGCGGCACGCACTCCCGATCGCGTCGGGTCCGCGTGGGGGATGGAGCGTGGCGCCCGCGGCCGGCCGGCTCTCACACGGTGCGCGAGAAGAGGTTTGCCTCCGGGTCCTTGGTGCGCAGGTGCGCGTCGAACACCATCGCGATGTTGCGCACGAAGAGACGGCCCGGCGGCAACACCTCCAGCCTGTCGCCGTGGACGGCGAGGAAGCCGTGTGAGACGGGCCCGTCGGCGGCGCGCAGACGCTCGATCTCGTCGGCGAAGTAGCGGTTGAAGTGGATGCCGAAACGCTCCTCGACCTCCGCCGCCTCGACGACGAAGTTGCACATGATCCGCGTGATGACCTCGCGACGGATGCGGTCGTCCTGCGCCAGCAAGTAACCGCGCTCGATGGGAAAGCGCGCGGCGTCGAGCGCTTCGTAGTACCTGGACAGCTTGCGCTGGTTCTGCGCGTAGCTCCCCTGCACGTCGCCGATGGCGGAGATCCCGAGCCCCACCATGTCGGTGCCCGCCTTGACCGTATAACCCATGAAATTCCGATGCAGGCGGCGCTGCTCCATCGCCGTCACCAGCTCGTCGCCGGGCAACGCGAAGTGGTCCATGCCGATCTGCACGTAGCCCGCTGCGAGCAGGCGCTCGCGGGCGATGCTGAACAGGTGCAGCTTCTCCTCGGGCGCGGGAAGGGCGCCGGGATCGATGCGCTTCTGGTGGGCCTTGATCCAGGGCATGTGGGCGTAGG
>JASFRE010000520.1:0-3358 GCA_050115055.1 Candidatus Eiseniibacteriota bacterium
GCTCGGCCGTCAACGGCAACTACCAGGACACCCCCGACGGCATCGCCGCCCTGCCCGGCGGCGAGCTGGTCTTCACCTGGGCCGGCACCATCGCCCGCGGCGACGCCTGCGTGCGCTACGCCGGCGGTTACAAGAGCATCCTCTTCGGCGCCGGCATCGAGGGCATCCGCGAGCAGGCCGACCGGCACGAGATCGTGGCCCGCATCATCGAGTGGTTCGGAGGCTCGGTCGCGGTCGAGGACCCGCAGGGCACGGCACCGCTCGTGCGCCTCGCGCAGAACGTGCCCAATCCGTTCCGGCCGTCGACCTCGATCCACTACGAGCTCGGTCGCCCCGGCGCGGTCAGCCTGCGCGTCTACGACGTCCAGGGACGCCTGGTGCGCGAGCTCGTCCGTGGACACCAGGATGCGGTGGCGCACTCGGTCGTCTGGGACGGCACCGACGACGCCGGCCGCGCGGTGTCGAGCGGCGTTTACTTCTACCGGCTCGAGGCACCGGGCGTCACCGAGACGCACCGCATGGTGCTGAGCCGCTGATCCGCCGGCCGCACGGCCGCCGCGGTGACCGGCATCGCACCCCCGGGCAGGCAGCGCGCCCGTGCACGGGCTCCTGCACGGCGCGCCTGCCCGGGAGGCGTGGGCAGTCGCCGCTCGCCCCCGTATCTGCTATCATATTGGTAGGAATTCAGGCTCGGCCGGCGCGCGCGGACCGCCTGCGGCCATTGCCGCGGCGCCCGGTGCGCCGGCCACGCCCCCCCGCCTGACACGACGCCCGGCGGCGTCGACTCCCGATGTTCCCAGGTCCACGCACCGCGGCACCCCGCGACCCGGGTCTGTCCGCGCGGACCGTCACGGCCGGAACGCTGCCGCCCCCTGGTTGGGGCCAGATCCCGAAGGAGATCCACATGCGACGGAGACGGCTCATCGTCTCGATCACCGCGATCGTCCTGGCGCTCGCCGCGTCCATCGTGCCCGGCGAGGCCGCGCAGCGCCTGGTGCTCTTCGAGCAGTTCACCAACACGAGCTGCGGCCCGTGCGCCAGCGCCGCGCCGACGATCGAGCAGATCCTCCAGGACTTTGAGACCGACATCGCCGCGGTCAAGTACCACGTCTGGTGGCCGGGGGCGAACGACCCCTTCTACCTGCACAACACGTTGCCGGTCCAGACCCGGACCAACTACTACGGCATCACCGGCGTTCCGGATGTCCTGATCGACGCGATCAACGGTCCCGATCCGGGCAGCTACTCGGGGATCGCCAATGCCATCACGAGTCGCATGGCGGTGGCCAGCCCGCTCGCGATCGGCTGCTCGGGGCTGGTCTTCGAGGGAGACTGCGACATCGATGTCGAGGTCACCGTCGAGACCGCGCAGCCGGCCGGCGACTACCGTCTGTTCGTGGAGCTCATCGAGAAGCACATCGCGTTCAACGCCCCCAACGGCGAGCACGACCACTACGTCACCTTCCGGCACGTCAACCAGAACGAGGTGTGGCCGCACGGCGAGCCGATCGACCTGACCGCGACCGGCACCCAGAGCTTCCAGTACTCCTACGCGCTGGACGCGTCCTACAACCCGGACGAGATGGCGGTGACGGTCTTCGTCCAGAACATGACGACGCGCGAGATCCTGCAGGCGGGCGATGCCTCGCTCGTCGTGCCGTACGTCGTCGACATGGCGCTGACCGCCCCGCACACGCAGATCGGCGGCAGCGGCGAGCCGGTCTCCTTCGCCGCCGAGGTCGCCAACGTCGGCGCCTGGAACGACACCTACGACATCTCGGTGAGCGGTGTTCCCGGCGGCTGGAGCTACTCGTACACCACTCCGGCAGGCACCTTCAGCGGCCCGAGCACCCTGCCTCTCACCGCCGGCAACACCGCGCCGATCACCCTCGAGGTCGACTCGCAGGGCAACCCCGGCTCGGCAACCCTCACCATCGAGGCGGTCTCCCAGGGCGACCCGGCCCGCAACGCCAGCGTCAGCGTCCAGAAGGTGAACGGCGCCCAGGTGCTGCTGGTCGACGACGATGGTGGCGGCACGCGCGAGGTGGCCGTGGAGTCCGCCCTCGACGCCGCCGGCGTCCTCTGGGGCACGTGGGACCTCACGTGGGGCGAGCTCACGACCGCTGACCTCGAGACCGCGGCGACGGTCGTGGTCTGGCTGGCCGGCGACGCGGTGCCGTCCCTGACCCCCGCCGACCGCGCGGCGCTCGGCGGCTTCATGGACGGCGGCGGCAAGCTGCTGCTCACCGGACAGGAGATCGCCTACGACCTTGCCGATCCGTCCAGCCCGAACTTCACGCCGGAGTCGATCACCTGGTTCGTGACCTACCTGCACGCGCTCTACACGACGACCTTCTCGGGCAGCCTCTTCCTGACCGGCGTTCCGGGAGACGTGATCGGTGACGGCCTCGACTTCAGCCTCGAGCCGACGGGTCCGTACGGTCAGTCGACGCCGGACGTCATCAGCCCCGGTACCGGCGCCACGACGATCATCACCTATGACAACACCTCGGGCTGGAACGGCGGAATTCGCTGGGACAGCGGAGCGACGCAGCTCGTCTACCTGACTTTCGGGCTGGAGGGCATCCTGCAGCAGAACGTGCGCGAGGAGCTCACCGACCGCATCCTCGCCTGGTTCGGCCTCGAGTCGAATGCGGTGGTCACCGCGGCGTCCGGCGTGCCGCCGCTCGTCGCGCTGGCCCAGAACACGCCCAACCCCTTCCGGCCGACGACGTCGATCTCCTATCGTCTGGCCGCGCCGGGGGCGGTGACGCTCCGGGTGTACGACGTCGCCGGGCACGCGATCCGCACCCTCGTCGATCGCACGCAGGCGGCATCGTCGTACCGCGTCGACTGGGACGGCACCGACGACGCCGGCCAGCGTGTGGCGAGCGGCGTCTACTTCTACCGGCTGGAGGTGCCCGGCGCGGTCGAGACTCGGCGCATGGTCCTGACCCGCTGACCGCGGGGCCGGAGCACCACGACACGCACGCATGACGGACGGCGGCATCCCCCCCGGGCGGGGTGCCGCCGTCGCTGCTTGATCGCGGCTCCGGGGCGCTCAGTGCTCCCGCTCGGAGCCCCGCGGCTCCTCCGCGACCGGCAGCGTCTCCGGCGGCAGCACCGGCATCTCGAAGGTGTCGGTGAGGAGCGCCCGGCCGGGGGCCGGCGCGGCGCGGCGCCGGTGCGCCCGGCGGAACAGGACCAGCACCGCGAGCCAGATCACCGCCGACACGAGCATCAGGAGCCCACTGGCGGTGGCGATGTCGCGTGCCCCGAACCCCCAGACATCGAGCGCGCGCCCGGCGAGCCAGCTCACGGCCGAGAACAGCAGGGTCATCGTGCCGAACTCGAGTGC
>JASFRE010000521.1:0-3344 GCA_050115055.1 Candidatus Eiseniibacteriota bacterium
TCCTCGCCGGCAGCGGCCGCCGCCCCCGGTGCGCGGGCCATGACCTCGAGCGGTAGGTACCCGACCGCCAGGTCCGGCAACACGACGAGCGGCCGCCCCGGATCGACCCAGGCGGCCACCGGCGACCAGACCTGCGCGGTGAAGGCATCGAGCATCGCCGGCTCGACCCCGACGCTCAGCGAGTCGAGGAGCCGCGCATTCCAGATCACCAGCGAGTCGCGCTCGGCCGGTCGCGACGCCGCCGCCAGCCCGCCCGGTGCCGGCACCACCCAGCTCACGAAGCGCTCCGGCGTCGCGCGCTGCACGAGGAGCTGCACGCCCAGACGCTCGAGTCCGGCCCGCAGCTCGGCGACGGCGGGCCGCCTGACCGGCGACGCCTGCCAGGCGCTGACCCACGAACCGTCACGGTCGAGTCCCGCCATGCGTGCCGACCAGCGCGCGCGATACTCGAGCTCGCTGGCCATGAGCGCCAGCTCGAGGGCGCGATCGAAGGCGCCACGATCGACCGAGTGGGTGATCGCCTCGTCGAAGACCAGGCGTGGAGTGCTGCGCACGCCGGCGTCGAAGCCGCGCTCGCCGTGCGGCTGCCAGCGCGCGATGTGGTCGCAGGACCGCGCATAGGCCTCCCCGGCCTCCTCGCCGCGCCCGAGGGCAACCAACGTGCGCGCCCGCTCGAGCTCGATGCGCCAGCCGCTGCCGTGATCGCCGGGCTCGAGCATCGCCGCTGCGGCGTCGATCTCGCGCAGCGACTCGGCGACGCGACCCTCCTCCCGCCAGACCCGGCCGCGCATGGCGCGCAGCCTGAGCAGCCCCGGGGTGCCCGGCAACCGCTCGATGACCTGCTCGGTCAGCCTGAGCTTCTCCTCGGCCTCGGTGAGCCGGCCGAAGACGGCCGAGGCCATCGCCAGGTCGATCTCGAGATCGGTGCTGGCGATCAGGTTGCCGGCCGACTCGTAGGAGCGCACGGCGTTGGACAGACGTCCCATGCCACGGTCGGTGAGCGGCCGCGCCGCCGATGCCTTGCCGAGCAGCCCGTCGGCCACTGTCACCAAGTCCTGGAAGCCGTAGAGCGAGGCCAGGCGACGCGCCTCGTTCAGGAACCGATCGGCGGCTGCCGGGTCGTCGAGACGCGTGGCGACGTTTCCCAGCTCGAGCTGCGCCTCGATGAACAGGTGCGGCTGGCCGGCCTGCTGGGCCAGTGCGTGGGCGAGCTCGGCGTCGCCGATCGCCACGCCGTAGGCGCCACGCGCACGGGCGAGTCGGGCGAGGCCGAGGAGCGCCGTCGCCGCATCGCCGCGCGACCCGAGTCGCTGTGCCAGCTCGAGGGCGCGGCGGTGTGCAGCGGCCGCGTCCTCGAAGCGAGCGTCGCGCCGGTAAGACGCGCCGAGCGCGTTCAGCGCCATGCCGGACAGGCGCTCGTCTCCGGCCAGGCGCGTCCAGGCCGCGGCGCGGCTGAAGGCCTCCTGGGCCGCCGCCTCGTTGCCGAGATAGCGATAGGTCGAGCCGCGGTCGATCGTGGCGAGCGCCGCGCGCGCGAGTTCCCCGCCGCGCAGCCAGGCAGCGGCCGCCGCCTCGAACAGCTCGCCGGCCCGCGCCGTGTCCGTGCTGAGCAGCGCCCGCGCGGTCTGGTAACGCGCCCGCGCCGCCAGGTCGCGCTGGCCGTGGCGGTCGAGAAGCGGCACCGCCCGGTCGAGCTCGAGGATGGCGATGTCGGGATCGTTGCGCACCAGATGCGCGGTGCCGGCCAGGAGATGCGCGAAGCCGAGATAAACCTCCTCGCCACGTGTGGCGGCGGCGTCGCGAGCCGCCTGGGCGGCCATCAGTGCCTGCCGGTCGAGCCGCTGCTCGAGGTCGACGAGCCCCTGTCCGAGACCGATCAGGATGTCTGCGGCCGCATGGCCTCCCAGCGGCGCCAGCTCGGGCTGATCGAGATCGAGGAGCGCCAGGGCGCTGTCTGCACCGACGTCGCGGACGCATGCGGTCACCCAGCCGCGGAAGGCGTCGAGAAGCAGCCGGTCATCGTCGCGCTCAACCGCGCGGCCGATCTCCGCGACGCAGGCCCGGCGGTCGACGGCCGGGCCGATCTGCGGCACCGCTGCGTCCATGTCGAGCGCCCACAACGAGACGTCGACGCTACCGGGCTGGTCATCGTGTGCGGCGCTCACCACGAGTCGCAGGCGTCCGTCCGCGAGCGGCGCCAGCACGAGACGCGCCGTGAAGCCGCCGCCACTGTCATCATCGGCACCGAGCAGGTTCCCTCCGGAATCGAGAGCGTGGAGGACCGGATCGACGCCGTCGCCCCCGACCGCGACGACGAGTCGCCGGTGGCCCGGCACGCCGAACTCGAGACGCAGGGGCGCGTCGGATGGCAGCGCCGCGCGCCACACCGCAGCGTAGTCGCTGGCGGCGAGGCGCTGGATCCCGGCGGCGGCCGTGGTGTCGCTGCGGGACAGCGATCCGGCGACGGTGAACGGCCCGGCGGTCAACCAGGCCGTGACGGCCGGGCCGCCCGCGGATGCGGCCGTCCCCGCGGCCTCCTCCGCCGCGACCGTATCCACGGTGCCGGCGACCGGCCCCAGGCACAGGCCGGCGAGAACCGTGGACACGATCCCCGCGGCGGTGATGTCGATCCTCCGCACTCGTTTGCTCATGACGTCTCGCTCGTCCCGATCGTGAAGGTCACATGGCTCAGACCGGCCGCGCCGGTGGCGCGCCGCGGGGCGGGCGCCATCGGTCCCGGACGGCCTGGGTCCCGACGGTCCCGGGGCGGGCCAGTCTACCGCCCCGCCGCGACCTTTCCCACCGTTGCCGGCCGCCCCCCGCCAGCCGCGCCGGGGCGCGACCGGTCGCCTTGCACGCGACCGTCCCGGCCGCGTTACGATGACGCCATGTGCGTCCTCGTCGTCCTCCTCCGCCAGATCCCCGGCTACCCGATCGTCGTCGGGGCCAACCGGGATGAGTCCCTGGTTCGCCCGAGCGCCGGGCCGACGCTCGACCGCGATGGAGGCGTCCTGGCACCGACCGACCTGCTGGCGGGCGGGACGTGGATCGGCGTCAACCGGGACGGGCTCTTCGCTGCCATCACCAATCGCTCCGGCGCGCGCCCGGATCCCGGCCGGGCCAGCCGCGGAACGCTGGTGCGCGCGGCGCTCGCCACCCCCGACGTCGCGGCGGCGGCAGCGCGCGTCGATCGTCTGCAGGCGGCAGCGCCCCGGAACGGCTTCAATCTCGTCCTGGCCGGGGGGACCGGCGACGGGCTGCTCGTGACCGGCGGTGGGTTGCCGCCGCCGGGCGGCGCGGGCGACGGGCGACGGGTGCTCGAGCCCGGTCTGCACGTCCTCACC
>JASFRE010000522.1:0-3340 GCA_050115055.1 Candidatus Eiseniibacteriota bacterium
GGCCCCGTCCCTGCGCCATCCCAACTCACCCCGGAATCGGCAGTTACGGTGTCGTATCGGATCCTTGACTTTGGGCGCCCGCGTCCTTAGATTCCACTTTTCGACCATCCCCGTGCCGACAGTGCAAGTCATCGTCATGAAAGGACTTAAGCTGATGCGAAGAACCGCGACCGGCGTGCTGGCGCTCGCGGTGTGCCTGGCCCTGCCGGCTTCGCAGGCGGCTGCCGTCGATCTCACGGGTCTCAAGGGGCTCGGTGGCAGCGCCGGAACGTCGCTCATGATCGGCGACTCCGAGTATCGCGCGCACGCCCGTCCGCAGTTCACCGGCGATGCCGTCTTCAAGTACGGCATCAACCCGTCCTGGGTGTTCGTCGGCATGTTCGGTTTCGGCTGGAACGCCTACGCCTACGAGGAGAGCTGGCTCTCGGACATCGAGCTCCTCCGCACGATCCCGGGCTACGAGCCCAAGGTGCAGGAGAAGGTGACGACGCTGTCGCCGTTCGTCGTCGGTGCCGAGTACCGCTTCGGGACCGGCGAGACGGTGCCCTACATCGGCGCCGGCGGCGGCGTCTACATGTCGCAGGTGCTGTTCAACCGGTCGGTCGGCATCGACCCGCGCAACGGCGCGCGGCACCGCTCGTTCGACTTCGGCCTCTACGGTCGACTGGGGATCGAGCACTTCCTGTCGGACGTCATGTCGATCGACTACGATGCGTTGATCCACATCGTGTTCTCCGAGGATCGCGAGGAGTTCCCGGACCCGACCGGCGAGGACATCGCGACGTTCGGCAAGGACTTCAAGACCTACGGCGGCGACATCCAGAACATCCAGGTGCGCGTCGGTCTACGCTACTACTGGGGAGGCGGGGTCTAGGATCGCGCCACGCCGGACCACACGGCCCCCAGGCCCGTCACCGCCCGCTGCCGCCGCGGCCGCTCCCACGAGCTGCCGCGGTTTGCCGTAGCGGGTCGGTGGGCAGTGAATCGTCACCTTGATCCGACTCGAATCCCGGAGGGAGTGCAAGATGCAGCGGGAAGCGATCCAGTCGACGAGCACCGCGAACCCGGCGGAGCCGCCGCGCGGACCACGTCAGGAGCCGCCGCGCGGACCACGGCAGGAGCCGCCGCATTCCCCGCGCGCGTCCTCGCGCTTCGTCGACGCCGATGAGGAGACCACGGTGAGTCCTCGAGTCGGCGGTGTCGCCCTCACCTTCGATGACGTGCTGCTCGTTCCGGCGCGCTCGTCGGTGCTGCCATCGGAGATCGACACCGCCACGCGCCTGTCGCGCCACATCGAGCTCAACATCCCGCTCGTCGCGGCGGCCATGGACACGGTGTGCGAGAGCGCCCTGGCCATCGCGCTGGCCCGCGAGGGCGGTCTCGGCATCATCCACAAGAACCTCTCGCCGGCCGATCAGGCCGCCGAGGTCGACAAGGTCAAGCGCTCGGAGAGCGGCATGATCGTCGACCCGATCACGCTCGGTCCGGACGCCCTGGTCCGCGATGCCCTCGACCTCATGGAACGTTTCCGGATCTCCGGCGTGCCGATCACCGAGAACGGGCGGCTGGTCGGCATCCTCACCAACCGGGATCTACGCTTTGTCGAGGACACGGCGACGCGCGTGGACCAGGTGATGACCGCCGACAAGCTGATCACGGTGCCGGTCGGGACGACGCTGCAGATGGCGCGCCGCATCCTGCAGGAGAACCGCATCGAGAAGCTCATGGTGGTCGACGACGACCGCCGGCTGAAGGGCCTCATCACCTACAAGGACATCCAGAAGCAGATCCAGTACCCGCGCGCCTGCAAGGACGAGCTCGGTCGACTGCGGGTCGGGGCGGCGGTCGGCGTCGGCGCCGATCTCGAGGAGCGTGCCGCCGCGCTGACGGCGGCCGGCACCGATGTCCTGGCCATCGACAGCGCCCACGGTCACTCGGAGAATGTGATCGCCGCGGCGCGTCTCCTGCGCGAGCGCTATCCGCACTGCGAGCTCATCGTCGGCAACATCGCCACGGCGGAGGCGGCGCGCGACCTGATCGCGCTCGACGTCGACGCCGTGAAGGTCGGCATCGGACCGGGCTCGACCTGTACGACCCGCGTCGTGTCGGGCGTCGGCGTGCCGCAGATCACCGCCATCTTCGAGGTGGTCGAGGTCGCCGACCGGGCCGGGGTACCGGTGATCGCCGACGGCGGCATCAAGTACTCGGGCGACGTGACCAAGGCGCTGGCCGCCGGCGCCAGCTCGGTCATGATCGGCAACCTGTTCGCCGGCACCGAGGAGAGCCCCGGCGAGACGGTGCTCTACGAGGGGCGCAGCTACAAGGTCTACCGGGGCATGGGCTCGGTCGGGGCCATGCGGCGCGGCAGTGGCGACCGCTACGGTCAGGCCGGGGTGCGGGACGCCCGCAAGCTGGTCGCCGAGGGGATCGAGGGCCGGGTGCCCTACCGCGGGCGGCTGGCCGACGTCATCTACCAGCTGCTCGGCGGCGTGCGCTCCGGCATGGGCTACTGCGGGGTCGACACGATCGAGGCCCTGCGGACACGTACGCGCTTCCTGCGCGCCACCGGGGCCGGCCTGCGCGAGGGCCACCCGCACGACGTGACGATCACCAGCGAGGCCCCGAACTACTGGGTCAAGTAACAGCCGATTCAGCAGTTAGGGCGACCTCGGGGTTGCATGCAACCCGCTGGCCGTGGGGGCCGTAGGCACTGTCGGGAGCAAAACGAGTGAGGGCCCGGCCAGTCTATGGGGCAGACATGGCCGGGCCCAAGCTCTGCCCGCCGGGGCCGCTCGGAGTGGCCCGGCGATTCCCGCCCGCCACTCCGTCTGGCCCGGACGACTGCCTACCCCAGTAGGAGGTCCGCATGTTCGAGGCCATGTTCGCGCTCATCGCCGTCGCGGCCGTCCTGGGCGTGCTCGCGGTGGTGCTGTCGGTGTTTGGCGGTCTCGTCTGGCTGGTCCTGCTGCCGCTCCGGATCGCCTTCGAGCTCCTCGTGCTGCCGCTCAAGCTCCTGGCCTTCCTGGTGATCCTGCCGTTCAAGCTCCTGGGCGTGCTGCTCCACCTGGTCATGGCCGTGGTGCTGCTGCCGGTCCTGCTGGTCTTCGGAGCGATCGCCACCCTGGTGGTGCTCGGTGGCCTGGGCGTGATCGGCCTGCTGCCGCTCCTGCTGCTCGGCCTGCCGGTGCTCGGACTCGTCTGGCTGGCGCGGGGCAGCGGGCGCTCGACCACCGCCACCTCCTGACCGACCGCACCGTGGACACCGGGCCACTCGAGCCAGCCGCCGGCCAGGACGGCGCGTCCAACGACCCCGTTCGCCCGGCTCTCCCGGATCTCCCGG
>JASFRE010000523.1:0-3339 GCA_050115055.1 Candidatus Eiseniibacteriota bacterium
GACGTGCTGCGCCGGGTGGCACTGGGACTGATTCCGCAACCGGCGCGTGATGGCGTGCGGATCCGGCCGCTCGTGCTCCGCTTCTGAGCCGCGCCCGCCCGGGGCTCTGAGCCGCGCCCGCCCGGAGCGACGCGCGCCGCACGCCGGACCGCACGCCGGACCGCACGCCGGTCAGCGCAGCACGACGACGCGGAGCGGCGGCACGGCCGCCGCCCGGCCAGCGGTCTCCAGCATGACCCAGTAGACGCCCGACGCGACCCGCTCGCCGGCCAGGTCGCGCGCATCCCAGCGTGTCCCGCTCGTCCCGAGCGCCAGCTGGCGCACGAGCCGGCCGTGCACGTCGACGATGCGGAGCAATGCGTCGCCGCGCGCGCCGCCGCCGTCCACCACCCCGTCGAGGGCGAGGCGCGCACCGGCACGGCAGGGGTTGGGAGCCGCGACGAGGCGTGCGCTTGCCGCCGCCACCGGCCCGGCGTCCGGCACGCCGACCGAGTCCTCGCGCCGGTAGACCTGCACCTGGTCGACGCCACCCGACAGCGCCAGCACCAGCTCCTCGAAGCCGTCGGCGCCGTCGTCCTCCAGGGCAAGCTGCTCCACGGCAGCGCCCAGCCCGAACAGCGACGCGGTCTGCTGGTAGGTGCCCGACCCGGCGTCGTACGACCAGATCGCCACGTCGCCCCCGAACGAGCCGGCGGCCAGGCTCATGGTCGCGGGCACCGTCGTGGCGTGGGTGTCGAGCGTCAGGACATTGCCGCCGAGCACCTCGCCGCTCACGAAGACCGGCGCGAAGGTCTCGGCGCCGGTGTGCTCGAAGACGACGACGAAGCCGCCCCCGGCGGCGGAGCCGTAGGCCAGCTCGCGGTCGCCGTCGCCGTCGAGATCGGCGACGTGCGGCGCCAGCGGCAGGCCGACGATGCCGGTCGTCTGCTGGTGGTGGACCCAGGTGCCGGCGCCGGGATCGTACTCGAGGCGGCGGATCACCAGCGGGTGGCCGCCGAGCCCGCCGAGTCCCAGGACGATCTCGGGATAGCCGTCGTTGTCGGCGTCACCGAGGGCAGCGCGGAAGAGGTAGGAGACCGTCGTGTAGGTGTAGACACGGGTGTAGGTGTTGTCGCCGATCGCGCCGCTGTGCTCCCAGATCCCGACCAGTCCGGAGGTCGGGTTGGAGCCGCGGGTGGCGACCACGATCTCCTGGCGCCCATCCTGGTCGGTGTCGCCGACGAGGACGCTGCGCAGCCGGCGGGCACCGGTCAGATCGGTCTCGCGCACGGTGTCGTGCAGGAACTCGAAGCCGCTCGCCCCCTGCTCGAAGAGCATGACCTTGCCGAGCGTCGACACCTCGCCGCCGAGGATCTCGCCGAGTCCGTCGCCGTCGGTGTCGGCGAATACCAGGTCGCGGTAGCTGGCGGGCGGTGTCGCGGCAGCGGAATTCCACGTCTCGGTGTAGCTTCCGGCGCCATCGGCTTCGAACAGATGGATGACGTTCGGCGCGAAATGCGTGCCGGCCAGGTCGAACAGACCGTCGCGGTCGGCGTCGCCGGCCTCGACGCAGAGGACGTTCGAGAGGATGGAGCCCGAGTCCCAGGCCAGCTGGAAGACCATGTCGGTGAGCTCCGCCGGAGCCTGGGCGGGAGCTGGCGGCGCCGCGCGGAGTGCGCGCTCGAGCCTCCCGTCGCCGTCACGGTCGCCGAGCAGACCGCGGTCCGGCGGGCCGCCCGGCGCGCTCGCGCCGCCCGGCGGCGTCTCCGTCAGGTCGACCACGCCGTCGGCGTCGGTGTCGAAGGAGAGCTCCGGGACCGCCGCGGCGAGCGCCGCCGGCAGCGCGGCACAGACCAGGGGCACGAGGACGAGGAGCGCCGGCAGGCCGGGTGGCCGGTGCCCGGCCGCGGCGGCGAGCCAGGTCGTCCGGTGTGCCGGCGGTGGTTGCCCGGGCGGGTGACCCGCGTCGCGTTGCGTGCCGTCCATGGTGCAGCTTCCCTGAGATGCGTGGGTCGCGCGGGGGATACGCGGGATGCGTCGTGGACCGCTGCCGGTCGCGCGACCCCTACGGGGTGGGCGCCTCGCAGCGTTCGCGGATCGCATCCGCGAGCCCGAGGACCTCGAGGATCCTCTCGTCGGAGACATAGGGCTCCGCGCCCTCCTGGACGCGGCGCACGAAGGCAAGGAGATCCTGCTCGAACAGCGGACCCGTGGGGACCGGCGATACCGTCCCGAGGTCCCCGTCGTCGAGCCGGATGGCCCAGCGCTCGCGACGCGGCAGCCCGCGGCCGCGACGGTAGTCGAGCCGGCACTCGCCGCCATGCGCGAAGTCGAGCTCGACGACCAGGCGCTGCTCGTCCTCGTGATCATCATAGAGCGCCTCGCGCACCCCCGCCGGTCCGAAGAGATCGACCAGCCGGTGCAGGCGCGAGATGCCGGAGAACGACAGGAAGCCGGCGGTCTCGAGCGACGCGATCCAGCCCTCGGAGTTGGCCTGCGACTCATAGGTGCCACCGCGCGGGCGCGGGAAGCCACGCTCGCGGCAGGCGGCGCGCAGTGCCTGCTGCGTCCCGGAGAGCAGCTCGATGTGCTCGACGTGCAGGACGCGCTGTCGTTCGCGCGCCAGCTCGTACAGACGCACGGCGGCGTCATGGGTGAGCGCCAGCGGGTACTCGCAGACCACGTGCTTGTCGGCCTCGAGCGCCCGGCGCACCTGCTCCTCGTGCAGGGCATTGACCGTGCAGACGCACACCGCCGCCACCCCGTCGTCCCCGAGCAGCTCGTCGAAACCGCGCGTCGCGACATCCGGCTGGCTCGAGACGATCCCGCCGAGCTCCGTCCCGTCGTGGGCCTCGATGGCGCGAATGCGCGCCCGCCCGGCCCGTCCCGCCCCGACCACACCGATCTTCAGCATGCTGTCTCCTCCGGCCCTGACCGCTTGCTCTGCTGGCGGGGCGCCGATCGGCGGCGCCCGCGCACGCCGACATCATGGTACCACGATCGGGCGCGGCCGGCCGCCGGTGATGGGCGGGTCCGGGCGGCGCCCGTGCCGTTACAGGGTTAGCGTGAAATCCTCGATCAGCGCGCCGGGCACGCGACCGCTATCGGTCGAGCGCGCGAAGTAGGTATCGGGATCGAGGATGAACTCGCGCTGGGCGGTCAGGTCGACCAGGTTGTCGCCCAGGATGCGGAAGATCGTCTCGTCGAAGCGCATCACGTTGACCGGCGCGGCGATCTTGCCCTTCTCGACCCAGAAGGTCGCGAAGCGCGTCATGCCGGTCATGCGGCAGGCAGGACGATCGGAGTAGTTCAGGTAGTGGACGTTATTGATGTAGAGGCCGCGGTCGAGTGCCCGGGTGA
>JASFRE010000524.1:0-3336 GCA_050115055.1 Candidatus Eiseniibacteriota bacterium
CAAGCTCATGCGTCGCGACTCGCTGGAGACGGTCATCAACAAGAGCATCAACCTGACCCTCAGCCGCACGGTGCTGACCAGCCTGACCACGCTGTTCGCGGTGGTGTCGCTCTTCATCTTCGGCGGATCGGTGATCCACGACTTCGCCTTCGCGGTGCTGGCCGGGGTGCTGGTCGGCACCTACTCGTCGATCTTCGTGGCCAGCGCGCTCGTCCTGGCCATGCAGAACTGGCGGGCGAAGCGCGAGAAGCGGCCGGCGGCCGGCGGCCGGCGCGCGGCGGCGACGACCGGCGCCTGAGGCCACGGCCGCGCGGTGCCGGCCCGATGCATTGCCGCTCGCGAAGCGGCTCTGCTAGACTGGGTGCTGACCGGGCGTCTCGAGCGTGACCCCGCATCCGCCGGAGGGCGCGGTGCCCGCGTGTGCGTCCCGGCCTCGCGCGAGCCTGCAGGCTCGGGGGGGCCGGATCGACGCCGCTCCGCGGCCGCTCACCGACGCCCGCGACGGCTTCGCCCCCACGGAGGCCCGCTCCCGTGATGACCCCGCACCGATTCCCGGTGGCGCCGGCAATCCTGCTGGCGTGTTTCCTCGTCACCACCGCCTGCAGTCTCGAGCGCGATCGCGCCGCGTCTCCGACCTCGACCGCGCCGCCCCCGGCGCTCGAGGGCACCGGCGCCGGCAGCGGCACCGGCAACCAGCCGGTCACGTCCCGCAAGCTCATGGTGTCGCTCGAGATCGAGAACCTGCGCGATCCGGTGGCAATCGACGCGATCAGCCGCCGATTCGACGCCTTCCTCTACGGCCATCCGCTGATCGCCGAGGACGCGGTGGCGCAGCTCAGGGCCGCCGGGCTCGAGGACTGGCGCTACTTCAATGCCTTCTCGGTCGACGTGCGCTACGACCGATGGCATGGCTTCTACCGGCAGCTGTACGCGCGTCTCGTCGACTACGACGGTCTCGTTCCGGACGTCCACTTCCGCTGGTTCGGCAGCCCCGAGGGGCCGGATCGCATCATCGATCACACGCGCACCGAGATCTCGAAGGCCACCTGCGAGGTGATCGCCTGCTGGGCGGACTCGATCGACGCGAAGCACGTTTTCCTGGACCTGACCTTCGACACACCGCGCGACTGGATGATCCTCGACGGCGAATCCTGGCCCTGGCCGGCTGACGAGATGCCGGCGCGGCGCGCCGCCTGGCGCGACAACATGCAGACGCTCATCGACTGCGCCGGCAACGGTCGCCCGGTCTGCATCAACGGCACCTACCTGCTCGAGGCACCATACGTCTTCTTCGAGAACCAGCCGCTCGTGCATCGTCGCGGGCAATACACCTGGCAGGAGCTGATCGAGCGCGCGCTGGCCGGGTCCATGGTGCCGATCCTCCATGTCGGTCACCAGCATCTCTACGAGGAGGCCGAGACCGTGGAGGCCGAGGACGTCACGGCGGCGGTCTGGCTGCTCCTCGATGAGGCGTACCTCAGGGTCGAGTACGAGCCCGAGCCGCTCGCCTACGTGCGGGAGCTGGATCGGCGGGGGTGGACGCGCTTCGAGGCCGCCGATCGGCCGGTCGAGGTCGAGCCCGGGCACTGGCGCCGGGCGGGCACGATCGACGGGGAGCGTCATGAGGTCGTGGTGGATGCCATCGCCGGCCGGGGCTGGGTGCGACCGCTGACGCCGTAGGGACACCGGGGCGCGGCGCGCCATCGCGGCCGCGCCGGTGAGCCCCGCCGCCTCGCGCGGTCAGACCTTCACGAAGAGCCCGTTGTGCGTCACGCGGTGCGAGGTGCCGTCGTCGCGCTCCACCGTGCGCGTCGGCTCCGCCGGTGCGAGTCCCAGCTCCCCGAGATCGCGATCCAGGGTTGCCGCATCGACCAGACAGCAGGTCGTGCCGTCACCGCGACGGTGCGTCCGCGGGCTGCCGGGCACCGCGGCCGGGCGGTCGCCGTGCAGCACGGTGCCGGGGGCGAAGGTGGCCACCAGCAGCCGCCCACCCGGTGCCAGCAGGCGCGCGCTCTCGGCGAGGGCGCGCAGCCACTCGGCGTCGTCGCGCGCCTCATGGTAGATGCCCAGGGCGACGATGAGCGCGAAGCTGCCATCCGCCGCCCAGCCGAGATCGTCCATGCGACTCTCGAGCACGCGCCGCTCCGCCTCCTCGGCATCGCGCAGTGCGGCGACGCGCTCCCGCGTGTGCGCCACCATGGCGCGCGAGGCATCGACCGCGGTCACGTCGAAGCCGCGTTCGACCAGGAGCGCGGTGTTGCGTCCGCCGGCGCAGCCGAGATCCAGGACGTGCGTCGCCGCCGGCTCGGGATAGCCTGCGAGCAGCTCCGTCAGCCGCTGGTCCGGCGGGCGGTCGGCGAAGCGCCGGACGCGCTCGGGGTCCTCCCAGAATTCGCGCGTCGGATCGCCGGCGCCATGGTCCGCCTGCTCGCCATGGTGTTCCTGCTCGCGCGTCCGTTCGAGGGGGGTGTCATCGCCGCCACCGCCAGGATCGCCCGACCCGAGCTCGACGACGAGCGTGCGGTCCTCGACGCTCACCGTGTCACCGCCGTGCAGCTTCCGCCCGCGGCGCGTCTCCGGCTCGCCATTCACGCGGACGAATCCGTGCTGGACCAGCGTCTTGGCCTGGCCGCCGGTCGCCGCGACCCCGGCGAGCTTCAGGTACTGGTCAAGGCGGATCGTGCCGTCGCGTTCGCGCATCGGATGGTGCCCCCTGCTCCGGTCGGGTCGGATCGAAGGCCCCGGCGCCGTGGCCGCCAGCCGGGCCGGGGCGCCGTGGCGTCTCAGCGGCTCGCCCGCAGCTTGGCGAGCGTCGCCTCGACCGAGGCGAGCTGCTGCTCGAGCACCGCCAGCCCGTCGCGCTCGCGCTGGACGACCGCGGCCGGTGCCCGCGAGACGAACTTCTCGTTGGCGAGCTTCTGCTGCTTGCCGGCGATGCCGGTCCGGAGCTTGTCGCGCTCCCCCTCGTTGCGCGCGATCTCCTCCTCGACGTCGATGAGCTCCGCCGTGTCGACGAAGATCTCGATGCCGGGCAGGCTGGCGGTGGTGCAGAGCGCCGGGGCCTCGATCGCCGGGCCGAAGCCGGTCGGTGTCGCCCAGGCGAGCGACTCGAAGTAGGCGACGAGCGGCTCGAGCTGCGTGGCGAGCGCCGCGTCACAGCGGACGCCGAAGCGGATCGGCCGGCGCGGCGCCACGTTCTGCCGGCGCCTGAGATCGCGCACGGCGGCCAGCACGGTCTGGAAACGCGCGAACTGCTCCTCGATGGCGGCGTCGCGATGCGCCTCATCGGCCACCGGCCAGGCGGCGATCATGACGCTCTCGGCCGCGGCCACGGTG
>JASFRE010000525.1:0-3335 GCA_050115055.1 Candidatus Eiseniibacteriota bacterium
CTGCAGGGACTGGATCTCTGTGGCGCCATCCTGTTCCGCGCCGATCTGAGCGGCGCGATGCTGACAGGGGCGCAGCTCCGCAACGCCGACCTGCGGTGCACCGACCTGGCCGGCGCCGATCTGGCGGCCGCCGATCTGCGCGGTGCCGACCTCTCCCGGGCGAACCTGAGTCAGGCCAACCTGCAGAACGCCCGGCTGGACGGCGTTGACCTGAGTGACGCCGCGAGACTGCCATGAGCCAGCCGCTGCCCGTGCGCAATCGCCTCGACGCCAAGCGCCGCAGCGAGTCACTGCTCTACTCGCCCGAGCGTGTTCGCGCCCTGACCCTGAAGACGATCGAGATGCTGGGGCTCCAGGAAGGCGACCGGCTGGTCGAGCTCGGTTGCGGCAGCGGCAGGTACTCGCTCGACATCCTGCAGCAGATCAAGATGCGCCACCGGATCATCGGGGTCGAGAGCCAGCCGGAGCTGCTCGAGCAGATCCCGATGCGGGCATTCATCGCGCGGGTTCAGCTCGATCCGTTCAGCTTCGCGGCGTGCGCCGGCACCTATGACAAGATCTTCATGATGGACGAGCTGTTCTACGTCGACAACCGGCCGCTGTTCCTGTCCAACCTGCGGGCACGTCTCGTCGATGATGGAATCCTGCTGATCGTCCACACGCCGCCGCCGGCGCCCTACCCGCTGTTCGAGCGCGCCCGTCGCTCGTTCGAGGACTGGGTGATCGACAGCGAGCGGCTGACCCGACTCATGGACGAGGCGGGATTCCGCGTCGATCGCGGGCGCCTCGAGTTCGATCGCCGGGTTCCCAAGCAGGAGTACTTCGGGATGGTGCGGCGGCGCTTCCTGCCGGAGCTCACGTGGTTCGGTGATCGGGAGATCAGCGAGGGGCTGGAGGAGCTGCAGAAGGAGTACCGGCGCAAGCGGCTGGTCCGCTTCACCGAGCGCTTCGACTTCCTGCGAGGCGTGGCGAGCTGAGCGGCGCACATCGTTCGCGGCGCGCCGCCGCCGAGGCCGCGCGGCACGCGGCGCCGGCGGCGGTGGCGCACCGGTGGCGGATCCGCGCGCCTATCGAAGGGCGACCACCAGCTGGTTGACGACGCGGAGCGCGCCGCCGTCGTAGGCGTTCTCGGTCGCTGCCCGCCGTTCCGACCAGCTGTCCACCGTACCGGTCAGGGTGGCGACGCCTTCGTCGACCTCGACCGTCACGTCCTCGGAGTCGACATACGGACTCCACCAGAGCTCGTTCTCGATGTTGGCCGTGAGGGCCGCGTCGGACACCGGCAGTGGCGCCGGATCGTAGTTGAACCATTCGTAGTCCCAGGCGTCATGACCGTCGACGTAGGGGTCCAGCTCCGGGACCTGGCGCGGATCGCTCACCGACAGGTCGTTGTCAACCCAGGTGACGCCGGCGATTCGCTCCGCGATGTCCCCGGCACGCGCCTTCTCGAAGTCGGTATCGACCTGACCGCTCAGGCGGGCGACTCCGTTCAGGACGTCCACCGAGATCTCGAAGCGCGAGACGTAGGGGTTGCGGAGCAGCGCTTGCTCGATGGTCCGCTCGAGCTCCCGGTCGTCGACGTCGACCGCCGTGCGGATCTTGATGCGGTCCTCGACGTCGATCACGCCGACGGTGTTGCGAGCATCTCGGATCGCCGCTCGCTTCTCGGCCGGACTCTCGACGGTGCCGCGCAGCGTCACCCTGCCGAGATGGACCCCCGGCTCGAGGTCCGACGAGCGGACGCGCGGATCGTGCCGGAGGGCGTCCTCGATGGCCTGACGGATCTCGGTGTCGGTCACGTCGGCGTACTTGCCGGCTCGAAGGTCCGGGTCACGTGCCCAGCGCTCGACCGCCAGACCATCGGCGTTCACCTGGATGACCCCCGCCGTCCAGCCGTGCATCAGGGCGCGTGTCTTCTCCGCGGCGCTTCCGACCGTGCCGCTCAGCGTGACCACACCGTCGTGCACTGCCACGTCGATGAGAGCACCGTCGATCAGCGTGTCCCAGCGGAGCGCGGCAATCACCTCGTGCCGGATCTGCGAGTCGGTACGCGTGGTGTCGCGGTCGACCTCGATCCTGTCGGTGACCTCGACCACACCACGCACGCCGCGGGCGACCTGGTTCGAGAGGTACTTCTCCTCCCAGGAGTCGACGGTGCCGCTCAGGGTGACCGCACCATGGTCGACGGAGACACCGACCTCGTAGCCCTCGGTAGCCGCGTCCGCTGCGAGTGCTGCCTGGATGTCGCTCCGGATTGCTCCGTCGGATCGCTGCGTTGCCGGCTCGATGTCGATGCGATTGACCACCGAGCGCACCCCCTTGACGGTCTCGGCGATCTGGGTGGCCCGATCGCTGGCCAGCAGGTTCGTGACCGTTCCTTCGAGCGTGACGATCCCGTCGTGGGTCTGCACGTCGATCCGATCATAGGGCACGACCGGATCGACGAAGAACGCGTCGTCGATGGCGTCGCGGATCGACGGATCATCGAGTGCCCGTGGACCTGCCTCGGTACGGGGGGCGAACGATACGGCGAGCAACGCGATGCCGAACGACACGCATGGCACGAGGCCGGCGTGCCTGATGACTGGCGCCGGTCGGGCGACTCGCGAGCGCGCATGGCGCGACGCGGCCGTGCCGGTCTTGGCGATGACTCTCATGGCAAGCAACCTCCGGTTGGGCAGTCTCCTTCAGCAGCGATGACACGGGGCGTGAGGTCGAACGCCTCGATCGGATGGCCGTCGGACCTCTGTGCGACGAGGCTTGCACCGACCCACGCGCGCCGCGTGGCGGCTGCAATTCGAGTGCCACGTCCGGGGGCTCCGGCGGGGGCGGCATCGGCCGAGTGGCCTGGACCGGCTGGGGCGGCCCGTCCCGGTCCGGCGTGTCGCGTCGGTCGTCGGGTCCTGGCGACGGCCTCGGGTTGTAAGGAAGCATGCCGCGTCTGTAACGATTGCCCGGCGACGATCGGTGTCGGGACGCGTCGCCTCGCTGGCTCGCCGCCGCGCTCGCCGGCTCGCCGCACGGCATGTGACTTGCTGACTACTCACGACGCGGTCAGAAACCTCCAGGCGCACGGAATCCGAGACCGAGGTCGAGTCGATGTACATTTTCCTGCTGCTTGCCGCGATCACCGCAGCGGCGCTGCTGTTTGCCACCGGGATGGCCTCGCGACGCGCGTGGCGCGTCGTGGCCGGCCTCCTCCTCGGCGGAGTCACGTGGCTGTTCTTCGCATCCCTCGACCTGTGGAGTGAGGCGCTGTGGTTCGCGGCGGTCGGCCACGCCCAGCGATTCTGGCGCCTCCTGCTCCTGCGACTCGCGGTCGCCGCTGCTGCCGG
>JASFRE010000526.1:0-3331 GCA_050115055.1 Candidatus Eiseniibacteriota bacterium
CCGCGCCACGACACGCCGCGGGCCACGCCACGACACGCCGCGGGCCGCGCCACGACACGCCGCGGGCCACGCCACGATGCGCGCGCACCGTGCGAGGTTCCTCGCCGAGCCGTGCGACGGAGTCATGCCATCACGCGGCGGGGTCGCGCGCTGCGCGTCGCCTCATCGAGATCGTGCCGGGTCAGGATCCATACGTGTCGAGGATCGCCATGCACGTCCGCGCTCGACGCGTCCGCCAGATCGCCGGCCGACACCGCCGACCGGCCAGGAACGTCTCGAGGGCTCCCATGGACTCGCCGTTGTGCCGCCGTGTCTCTGCGTGCTGCGAGCGCTCGTCGTGCACGAGCTCGTTGTGCATGGCAACCTCGTCGGGCGGCTGGGACCCCTGACCGGGTCCCAGGGATGAGAGCACTGCCAGCGCGATCGTCTGAACGACGACGTACCCGACAGCGCCCCCCTGAGTGGATGCTGGGATTGTGTTGCATGGTCGCCGGGAATAGCCAAACAGAGATACACCGACCGTCGCACGGAAGTTGCTGAGTATGACACATCATCGCATGGTGTCCGACGAGGATCGGGTTGCACTGCGATGTTGTCGCCGGGGTCACGGCGCGGAGGACCGACGTGCGCAGGTGGGAGGGTCCAGCGTGGCGCCACCGCGCCACGCAGGTGACGTCGCCGTCAGCGCCAGCCCCGCGTCAGGCGCATCAGGAGCCGCCCGAAGCGCGCCACCGCCTCGCCGGCCCCGTACTTGCTGAGATCGACGAAGTCGGGGAAGGCGATCTCGTGCATCGGCGCGACCGCCGCCTGGGCGCAGACGATCCCTTCCCGCCGGATCAGCCGCTCGACCACGGTCTTGAGCGCCTCGAAGGTGCACTCGGTCGGTGCGCCGTCGGAGATCATGACCAGCAGCCGATGGCGCTTGCGACTCCGGAGGGCCAGCTCGGCGGCGCGGGACAGGCCGCCGGCGTCGTTGTTGCCGCCGCCCGCCTCGAGGCTGGCGATGGCGTTCCGGTCGAAGCTGCCGAGCACGTAGAAGGTGTCGTGATCGAAGGCGTTGACGTGTCCCTCGAGTCCCCGCAGCCCGCGCGCGGCCTCGCAGAGCAGCGCCCCGAAGGCGCGCGCGCGCTGGATCTTGTGCATCTGCATCGACCCCGAGCGATCGATCAGGATGCCGATGTAGGCGTCGGGGCGGATCTCCTGATCACCGCGGACCAGGAGGTTGATGCTGCGCGTGGTCGGCGACTTGCGGACCTGCGCGATGTCGATCCGCCGCCCGCGGCGCATGGCGTACTCCTCGACGTCGCGGAGCCCGAGGCGCTCGAAGTAGGAGCGCAGCACCCGCACGTGCGGGCGGATCGAGCCCACGAGCTCGGCGTGACGCCCGGGATCGAACGGCAGCTCGATCTCGTGCCTCAGCGGGTCGAATCCCGCACCCGGGTCGAGGTTGAGCGGTTCCGGCCGGCGGTCGAACGCGTCCGGGGAGGGGAGAGGGAACTCCGGGTGCCGCGTGTGCCACGTCGGTCGGTGGCGAGCGCGACGCGCGTGGCGGCCGGGGGACGGCGGGCGCAGCGACCCGAGGGGCAGCGGGCGACCGTCGTCGTCGACCAGGCCGCGCCCCATGCCGCTCTGCTCCATGCGATCGAAGACCGCCTGCAGTGCCCGCAGGGCACCGCGCCAGCGCCACATGCGGCTGCGCAGACGCTGCCGCTCGCGACGGTGCTGCTCGCTGCGGCCGATCAGGTCGGCGATCTCCCGGGCGATGACCAGCAGCCGGCCGTGCCGGAGTCGACGGAGGTCGGGCGGGATCCGGGCGATGGCCTCGGCGATGCGCGGGTCGGACAGCTCGCGAGCGTCGAAGCCACCGCGCAGGCACAGGAGGAAGGCGCTGAGCGGCGGCAGGACGCCGGGGAGCCGCAGCATGTCCTGCTCGCGCAGCTGGACGACCGTCGGTGGCAGACCGCCCTCGCCAGCCTCGGGTCGGTCGGCGGGCTCGTCGGTCTCGAGGTGCGCGCGGCGGTCGCGGCTCACGAGGCGGCCGGGCAGCTCGCCTCCGCGGATGGCGCGGATCACCTCGTCGACGCTGCGGTCCAGCAGGCGAGCCAGCTCGGCGACCTCGACGTCGTAGCGGTTCTGGCTGAAGGCGTAGGAGGCGAGGCGGTCGAAGTAGACGCCCCACTCGGGACGGCGTGAGCGCAGGATGCGCTCGAGACGCTCGTCGAGCAGGATGTCGAAGATCTCGCCCACCCCCTCCGAGCGCGCGATGCCGTTGGCGGTGCGGAAACCGCGCCAGGCGTAGTCGCACAGGTGGTGACCGATCTCGTGCAGGGCCAGCCCGCGCATGATGTCCTCGCCGTGCGGGTGGTCGCTGGTCACCGGTGCGTCGGACACCTCGATCTCGACGAGGCCGGCGACGCGCCGTGCCCCCGTGCGACCGAGGCCCTGGCGATACTGGACGACGCGCACCGGCACCCCGAGCAGCTCGCGGCCGATGTCGGAGCTCCAGCGGTTGATCGCCTCGACGCGATCGGTGATCGCCTGCCACCAGACGCCTGCCGGCCGACCGGGGCGCGGCGTGGCACCGGCCGCGCGGTCCGCCGAGGCCGCGGCGTGGCGGCGCCGGCCCGACCCGTCGGCCGCGCCGGGCCGCGGCTCCGCCGCCGCGCGGATGCGCTCGAGTGCGGCCAGCGGCCCGCTCTTCTCGTCCAGCAGCTGACCCGCGAGGCGGCGCACGTCGTCGTCTGGATCGCGGAGCGACGAGACCAGCTCGGAGAGCACGCGCGCGTCGTCATAGACCCGGAGTGCCCGCAGCGCCTCCTGGCGCACGTCTTCGTCGGGGTCGCGCGCCAGCGGTAGCAGCTGATCGACGATCTCCGGCAGCGGGTGGTCGCCGATGGTCCGGATCGCCGACCGCCGCACGTCCCAGGCGCGGTCGCGGAGGAGCTCGAGACCGATGTCGATCCGTTGCCGCGGGTCGAGTCGGCCGAGCCGCCGGGCCAGCTCCAGACGGACCATGTCGGCCCGGTCTTGCGCCGCCCGGCGGGCCAGCCCGGGCCGGCGGGCGACGTCGTCGCCATCCAGGAGCTGGCCGACGGCGTGCGCCCGGAGCTCCTGGGCGGACGACCCGAGCGCCAGCTCGTGCGCCTCCCGGAGCCGGTCCGGCGCGTGCGTCCGGATCCAGTCGAGGACCACGGTGCCGGACATCCCACGGCAGCGTCGGAGCCTGCGGATCAGTAGCTCGACGAGCGGCTCGACCGCTGCGGCGGGCGGCGCCGCTGACTCTGTCGCCTCTTGCTCGAGCAGCCGCAGCGCCTGGTTCACGACCGTGGCG
>JASFRE010000527.1:0-3297 GCA_050115055.1 Candidatus Eiseniibacteriota bacterium
TCGAAGTACTGCACGATCTCGTGCTCGGCGAACACCCGATCGGTCCGGCAGCTCGCGCACGGCCTGACCCGCGTCGACGCTGGCGCGACGGGTCGCATCCTCGGGCGGAGACCGGCGATCAGGAAGAAGAACATCGGAACCACGATCTCATGGTCAGGCCGGCGGTGGTCCGGTCTTGTCGATCAGCTTGCGGAGCGCCTCGCCGTCGGGCGCCAGCAGCTCCGCGATGCGGCCCGGGTCGACGTCGGCCACGATGATCTGGCCGACCTCATCATGCACGTCGCTGAAGATCCCGTGGTGCTTCATGCGTTGCGTCTGGTAGCGGTTGTCATCGGTCGGGCTCACGTAGTGAACTGACCGCGCCTTGTACCGGTGGATCAGGTAGAGATGCACGAGGGTCATCAGGCGCTTGCGGCGCAGTCGCTCATCGAAGGTGTTCTGGTCGCGCACCGAGAGGATCTGCTCGCCGCGCCGGTCCTGGATGTTGGCGAAGACGACGTTGGCCAGTTGCCGGTCCGATGGATCGATGACGCCGAGCTCGAGCAGCTCCGAGCCCGCGGTGTGCGGCCTGAGCTCGACGCGCAGTCCGTCACCGATCCCGTGGTACTCGGCCCAGGTCCCGAGCCAGTCCGCCAAGAGCCGGGTCGGCACCTCGGTCTGCACCAGGTGCTGGAACTGGGTGGAGCCCTTGCCCATCGCCTTGGTCGCCGCCGTTCGTCCGGTGGAGGCCATGAGCGCCGCGTCGAGGCGCGGTCCACCGACCAGCGTCTGGGGCGTGCGGTAGGGCGACTCGAGGAGCCGGAACTTGCGCTGCAGGCGGGCGAGCGCCAGCATGCCATCCTCGCGCAGGGCGGTGGCGAACTCGTCGGCGGCGAGACCGTCGATCTGGTGGCCGCCGTAGGTGATGAAATTGAAGACGTACCCGAGCCGCGCCAGCTCGGCGGGGAAGCGACTCATCTCCTCGTCGCTCATGCCAGTCGTGTCCCAGTTGAAGGACGGGGAGAGGTTGTAGGCCAGCATCTTCTCGGGGTGGACCGCGTGGATCGCCTCGGCGAAGCGGCGCGCGTCGTCGAGATCGGCGGTCTTGGTCTCCATCCACACCAGGTCGGCGAACGGGGCCACCGCCAGCGAGCGGGCGATCGCGAAGTCGATGCCGCTCTGCACCTGGTAGTAGCCGTCCGGCGTCTTCGGCAGCTCGCAGTCCCAGATCACCTGGATGCCCATCGCGCGCGCCCGGCGCCGGGCGGTGTGGAACGAGGCGGTGCGAGCGAACTCGAGCCAGGCGTCGACCGTCATGTCGAAGCGCTCGCCCTCCTCGATACGGAAGGCGAGGACGTCGCCGATCGCCTCGCCGTAGGTCTTGAGCCCTGCCTCGGCCTGCCAGGCCTCCAGGAAGCGGTCGCCGATCGTGTCGAGTATCTTGTCGACCGGGACGCCGCCCTCGCCGGTGTGCTCGGCTGCCTGCTCCTCGATCAGGCTGGCGACGCCGGACCGCTCGAGCCACTCGAAGACCTCCTCGAGCTCCTCGTCGCCGAGCGCGTACAGCTGGTGCCCACGGATCTCGTCGACGCCGAGCGCCGCCAGGCGGTGCAGGATGCCCACGAAGCAGGCCCTGTAGCCCGGCAGGTTGACGTTGGTCGCCCCGAGGATGAACGGTTGATCCCGCTCGTCGCCGCGGCTGTCGACGAAGGTGGCAGACTCGGCATCGGTGCGTGCGACGATGACGCCGGCGACTCCCATGACGTCGAGCTGAAAGCGGGCGGCGTTCAGCCGCTTGATCTGTTCGTCCTGCGCGACCAGCACCTTGCCGCCCTGGTGGCCGCACTTCTTGACGCCCGGCTTCTGGTCCTCGATGTGATAGCCGGGGACGCCGGCCTCGACGAAGCGACGCACGAGGTTGCGGACGTGCGCATCGCCGCCGTGCCCGGTGTCGGCGTCGGCGATGATGTACGGCCGGTAGTCCACCTCGCGCGTGTGCGCGCGCTCCTCGGCGCTCATCCGGTGCCGCGCGAAGCGCTGGTTGCGATCGGCGGCCAGCAGCGCGCGGACGATCGACGCCGCCTCGTCGGGCACCTGGCTGAGCGGATAGCTGGCCAGATCGGGACCCGGGTCCTCGGAGATCGAGCCCTTGGCGGAGGTCGCCCAGCCGCCGAGGTAGATGCCCTCGATCCCGACTCGCTTCATGGTCACCGCCTGGCCCGGCGAGTAGGGACCGAAGGTGGTGATCGACTGCCCGGCGGCCCGGAGTTCCAGCAGCCGGGCATGAAAGGCGTCGGCGACCTTGCGCGTCAGCACCGGGTCGCAGTCGATGGTGCCGCGCTGCTCCGCCACCTGCCGGGCGGTGTGCAGTCGCACGATCCCGTCGAACCGCGGGCCCGTCATCCACGCCTCGAGCTCCGTGACCTGCCGCCCGAGCTCCGTGGTGGCGGGGGTGGCATCGGCCCCGACGGTCTCGACCTGCCCGTCCGTCTGCACCTGTCGTTCGGTTTGCATCGTGTCCTGACCCGTCCGTACCTGCTGTTCCGACTGCACCGTTTCCTCCATCTGCACCGTCTCCTCCAGCTCCAGCTGCGGCCGACCGTCGATCAGCGTCCGCTCCGGTGCCGGGCTCCGGCCGGGGTCGAGGTGCCGGATCCATCCGTCTCGAAGTCCAGGTTCTCGGTCATGCGCGTGCCGTCCGTGCGGAAGGCATCCATGTAGAGGCGGATGCGACGACGGGCCTCGTCCAGGTCGTGATTGTCGAGATTCAGGTTCAGGAGATCGATGTACCAGGGCGGCTTGGTCGCATCGGTCACGTAGGCGGCGACGATCTCGCGGGCGATGGGCAGCGTCGTCTCCTTGGAGACGTCGTGTACGTCGCGATTGCCGGCGGCGCGCAGCTTGGCGTACTCCTCTTCGAGCAACTGCCGGAACAGCTCCTGCGAGAAGCGCGTGCCGGTCCGGACCCCGGTCTCCGGATCGTCCTCGGTGAACGGTGCGCGCTTGTGGAGCCACTCCCAGAGGATGCTGAGACGGATCTCGCCGGTCGCCATGTCCTCCATGAGGTAGAGGATGTCGTCGTTGCCGAAGAAATCGGCCGGCTTCAGGGCCGCCGCCTGGAAGCCCTGCCCGAAAGCGTTGCCGTACTGGAGCGCCACGCTCAGCAGGTCGCGTGCCCCGCGCACGGTCCTCGGCGCTGGCTCGAGGAGCGTCAGGTCGCGAGCGTCCTCGTCGGTGTAGGTGAGCGGCGGAAACTCGCGGCCGAGCTGGTTGGCTGCGCCGGCGCGTTCCCAGACCGGGCGCACGATGTGCACCATG
>JASFRE010000528.1:0-3276 GCA_050115055.1 Candidatus Eiseniibacteriota bacterium
CAGGAACGAGCCGGCGAATTCCCGGTCCGCCCCGACCGGCACGCCCCAGACGATGTTGCCGAGCGCCACGCCGGCGAGCAGCGCGATGACGACGCTCGACACGGAGAAGGAGATGTCCCAGGCCCGCCGCCAGCCGGGCGATTCGCGCTTGCTGCGGAACTCGATCGCCACCGCGCGGAAGATGAGGACGATGAGGAGCAGCATGAACGCCGTGTAGAAGCCGGAGAAGACCGTGGCGTAGACGTGCGGAAAGGCGGCGAAGAGCGCGCCGCCACCGGTGATCAGCCAGACCTCGTTGCCGTCCCAGACCGGGCCGATCGAGTTCAGCATGATGCGCCGCTCGCGGTCGGTGCGGGTCAGGAGATGCAGCGCGCCGACGCCGAGGTCGAAGCCGTCGAGGATGGCGTAACCGGTCAGCAGCAGGCCCACCAGCAGGTACCAGATCGTCTCGAGGTCCCAGGTGAACTCCATGGCTCAGCCCTCCTGACCGTGGAGCGGCATGCGCTCGACCGCCTGCCGGCCGAACTCGTAGGTCGAGGCGGAATCGGTGCCGTCGTCGGGCCCGTGCTGGATCTTGTGATTCAGGAGGAAGAGGAACAGCGCGAAGAGCAGCGCGTAGACCAGCCCGAAGGCGATGAGGGAGAAGAGAGTCTGACCGCTGCTCACCACCCGGGACAGACCGTCCTCGGTCCGGAGCAGCCCCTGGACGATCCACGGCTGGCGGCCGATCTCGGCGCTCGCCCAGCCGAGCTGGTTGCCGAGATGCGGCAGGACGACGGCGAACACGTAGGCGCCGAGCAGCCAGCGTTGCCGGAAGAGCGTGCCGCGCCACCAGAGGAAGATCCCCGCCCAGGCCAGCGCGATCATCAACATGCCGACCGCGACCATCAGGTGATAGGTCTGGAAGACGACGTTGACCGGCGGCCGGTCGCCGGGCGGGACGCTGCGCAGGCCCGGGAGTGGCAGGCTCGTGTCGCCGCCGACCAGCCAGCTCAGCATGCCGGGCAGCTTGATCCCGGACGCCGTCCCGTCGGCCTCGTCGAACCAGCCCACGAGGTAGAGATCGGCCGGCGCCGAAACCGCGTCGTGGCCCTCGAAGGCGGCCAGCTTGATCGGCTGGTGCTCCGCCACGCCGACCGCGCTCGAGTGTCCCGTCAGGAGCTGGGTCAGCGAGGCGATCGCCGCCACCACCAGGCTGATCCGGAGCGACCCGCGCGCAAACTCGAGATGCCGGTGGCGCAGCAGGTAGAAGGCGCTGACGCTCATCACCAGGAAGGCGCCGGTCAGGAGAGCGGCGCTCACGGTGTGCGTGAATCGATCGACGAACGAGGGATTCATGACGAGCGCCCAGAAATCGGTGATCTCGGCCCGCACCGTGCCATCGATCTGTTCCACCAGGTGATGACCGGCCGGTGTCTGCTGCCATGAGTTGGCGACCAGGATCCAGATGGCGCTGAAGATCGAGCCGAGCGATACCATGCAGGTCGCGAAGAAGTGCATGCGCGGTCCGACCCGGTCCCAGCCGAAGACGAGGATGGCGAGGAAGCCCGATTCGAGGAAGAAGGCGAAGATCCCCTCGGCCGCCAGGGCGCTGCCGAAGACATCGCCCACGAAGCGCGAGTAGTTCGACCAGTTGGTGCCGAACTGGAACTCCATGACGATGCCGCTCGCCACTCCGACCGCGAAGACGAGGGCGAAGACCTTGATCCAGAAGCGCGTCATCGCCTCGTAGACCGGGTTGCGCGTCCGGAGGTGCATCGCCTCCATGATGACGAGCGTGACGCCGAGGCCGATCGAGATCGGCGGGAACAGGTAGTGGAAGGCGATGGTGAACGCGAACTGCAGCCGAGAGAGGATGAGCGCATCCATGACAGCGTCCCGGGGAAACCGTTGGGTGGCAGAGCCGGTGCGATCTGGCGTCCGCTAGCCTAGCGATCCCGGCACCGGATGCAAGCACGAACCGGGTGGTCTCCGGGGCTCCGTCAGTCGAGGCGGACGATCTTCCGGACCTCCTGGTGAACGCCGGCGTAGACGCTCGCGATCACCGACCGGGCGGGACGAGCTCGATCTCGAACAAACTCGGCCAGAGCTTGCCGGTCACGAACAGCCGGTCGCCGTCGGGGTCGTAGGCGATGCCGTTCAGGACATCCTGCCGCTCGGCACCGACCTGGACGACTTCCTGGTGATCGAAGACCGGGCCGGCCGGGAACCGGCGCCCGCCGAGGAGACCGGTGAGATCGATCCAGGCCAGCACCACTCCCGTGGCGGGCGAGATACGCGCGATCAAGTCGGTCTGCCAGACGTTGGCGTAGATCTCGCCGTCGATGGACTCGAGCTCGTTCAGCCGCTGGACGGGGACACCGCCGTCGGTGACGGTGATCCGGCCGAGCTCCGCGAAGGTCTCGGGGTCGCGGAAATAGAGGGTCGGCGTGCCGTCGCTCATGATGAGGCGCGTGCCGTCGTGGGTGATCCCCCAGCCCTGCGTCGGGTAGATGAACTGGCCGACGCGCGCGAAGGTCACGGCGTCGTACACGAAGGCGACACGCGAGGTCCAGGTCAGCTGGATGATGCGGTCACCGAACAGCGTGATGCCCTCGCCGAAGTACTCGTCGTCGAGATCGACGCGCTGCAGCACCGCGCCGGTCTCGAGCGCCACCCGCCGCAGCGTCGACTCGCCGCGGATGCCGGTGCCCTCCAGGAGCTCTCCCTGGTGGTAGACGAGCCCCTGGGTGAAGGCCTGTGGATCGTGCGGGAAGGTGCGGAGCACGCGGTAACCGTAGACGGGCGCAGTCGCCACGCGCATCCGGACCGACACCGCGCCGTCGCCGCCATTGCTGGTGATGGCGAGCGTGCTCTCGTAATCGTCCGGTGGCAGGACACCGCGGGTCACCTCGACCCGCACCGTGTCCGGCCCCGTCGCCGGCGTCGAGCCCGACGGTGGTGAGACGGCGAGCCAGGCGTCGCTCGTCGCGATCGACCAGTCGAGGACGCCGGTCCCGGCGTTGGTGATGACGAGATCGAGCCCGGTCGTCGTGTCGCCGAAGTCGAGCGCCGCCGTCGCCAGGCCGAGAAGCGGCGCGGGCGGCACGACCTCGATCACCACCTGCGCGCGCGCCTGCCGCTCTCCGTCGGAGACGACGACGGCGAGCGTGCAGCGTCCGGTGGTCGCCGGGGCGCGCCAGGCGACCTGACGGCCGGTCGCCCCGGCGGGGAAGTCGCCGGCGGTGGCGCTCCAGCCAATGTCGAGGGCGTCGCCGTCGGCGTCGTCGGCCTCGA
>JASFRE010000529.1:0-3275 GCA_050115055.1 Candidatus Eiseniibacteriota bacterium
GCTCGCCATGCGCCTCGTGTATGACGTGGCACACAACATCGCCAAGCTCGAGGAGCACGAGGTGGACGGCCGCCGGCGCCGTCTGTGCGTGCATCGCAAGGGTGCCACGCGCGCCTTCCCGCCCGGCCACCCGGAGCTGCCGGAGGTCTATCGCGACAGCGGTCAGCCGGTGCTGATCCCTGGCGACATGGGGCGGTACTCCTACGTCCTGGCCGGCACCGCCGGAGCCTACGCGCAGAGCTTCGGGTCGACCTGTCACGGTGCCGGCCGGCGCCTCAGTCGCAAGGCGGCCAAGCAGGCCATGCGGCGTCGCGACCTCAGGCGCGAGTTCGCCGCCCAGGGACTCGAGCTGCGCGCCGCCAGCTATGCCACCATTGCCGAGGAGGTGCCGGAGGCCTACAAGGACGTCGCCGACGTCGTCGAGGCGGTCGACGGCGCCGGCATCGGCAAGCCGGTCGCGCGGCTGCGGCCGCTCGGCGTGCTCAAGGGCTGAGTTCGAGCGCCCCCTTGACCCTCGCCGGCACGCGTAGTAGCGTGCCCGCCGATGGACCCCGCACCGGGCCCGGCCGCCGCGCCGGAGCAGACGGCCCGGTCCGGGGTACGAGATTCCGACGGGCAGCCCCGGCCCGCGCGCCTCACCAAGCGCCTCACCCGGTGAAGGCACGAGGTACTGTCGTCCATGTCTGATCTCGGTATCGTTTCCATCATCCTGTCATCGGGGTGGTTCGCGCGGCTCATCCTGCTCATCCTGCTTGGCTTCTCGATCGTCTCGATCGCCGTCATCATCGATCGCTGGCGCTACATGCGTGCCGCCGACCAGCACATGCGGAGCTTCCGCGGTCTGTTCGGCTCCGGCGGACTGGTCAACCTGACCTCGATCCTCGAGGAGCTGCCGGAGGGTCCGATGAGCCGCCTGGCCGAGGCGGCGATCGACGAATACGAGCTCTCGTTCCAGCGCCGCGCCAATCCCGGCCCGGCCATCGATGCGCCGGAGGACGCGAGCCAGGCCGCCCGCGCCCGCCTCGGACTCGCCAACGTCGAGCGCGCGATGGAGAGCGCTGCCGCCGACGAGATCGGCCGTGCCGAGCAGCGCCTGGTGGTGCTCGCCACGACCGGTGCGGTCAGCCCGTTCTTCGGCCTCCTGGGCACGGTCTGGGGGGTCATGAGCGCCTTCGTGGCCATGGGCATGCAGAGCTCGGCGAGCCTCGCGGTGGTGGCTCCCGGCATCGCCGAGGCGCTGATCACCACCATCTTCGGGCTCGGCGCCGCCATCCCGGCGGTCATCGCCTACAACGTCTTCCAGGGGCGCGTCCGCGCGCTCGACGACGAACTCGAGGCGTTCTCGCGCGATCTCCAGAACGCCTTCGCGCGCCAGGTCCTGCGCTGAGGAGCGTGCTGTCATGGCCCGACGCCGTCCGCGCCGCATGCTCTCCGACATCAACGTCACCTCGCTGGTCGACGTCAGTCTGGTGCTGCTCATCATCTTCATGCTGACCGCACCGTTCATCCAGGGCGGCGTGGAGATCGATCTGCCGGAGGCGGCCGATCGCGGGCTCGACATCCGCGAGGGCGTGGTGCTGTCGATCGGCGCCGATCGCACCGTGTACATCGGCGACGTGGCGATCCGCACCGACAACCTGGAGAGCGAGCTCAGACGGCGCTACGCCGAGGACCCCGGCCGGCCGCTGTTCCTGCGCGCCGACCGCGGCGTGCCCTACGGCTTCGTCGTGCAGGTCATCGCCACCGCCAAGAACTCCGGCTTCGTCGATCTCGGTCTGGTGACCCAGCCCGAGGTCCGCCGTGCCCGGAGCGGCGGATCGTAGCGGCTCTGGACCGGACCGCCGCCGACCGGCGGCGCCGGGTCCCGCGAACGCGACATGAAGAGCTCCATCGCCTGGTCACTCCTCATCCACGTCGGTCTGACCTCGATCCTGGTGATCGGGGGATTCGTCCGGGCCGATGTCGGGGCGCGACCTGTGGTCTACCGCGTGGCCCTGGTCGAGCCGCGCCTCGTCGAACCGGCCGCGGTCGAGGAGGCGCCGGCGGTCGAGGAGACGTCGCCCGCCCCGGAGCCCGTGGTGGTGACCGAGCCGCCGCCGGAGCCGGCGACCGAGTCGCCCGAGGTGCCACGGGAGGTGCCGGCGCTCGAGCGCCAGCCCCGCCGCCCCGCGGAGGCCCGCGTGCGCGCGCCGGAAAAGGCGGCGCCACAGCCGCTCGCCACCGAGGAGCCCGAGCCGCGGCGCCGGCGCGTCGAGACGGCACCCGCCGCGACGCCGCCGCCCGCGAGCGAGGCGCAGGCCGCCGCGCCCGATGAGGCCGAGCCGGCCGAGCAGCCGCGCGGCAAGTCGACCCAGGTCAGCGCCGATGAGCCGGAGTTCGTCCGGTTCGCCTACTACCAGGTGGCGATGCGCAACAAGATCTCCAGCCAGTGGTCGCCGCCGCGCGCCTCGGAGGCCCTGGTCTGCACCGTGCACTTCCGCATCGTGCGCTCGGGCGCGGTGGTCGCCGCGCGTGTGGTCGAGAGTTCCGGGCTGGCGTTCTTCGATCACACGGCGCTCCGCGCGGTGATCGAGTCGAGTCCGCTGCCACCTCTACCGGCCGAGTTCCCGGGAGACGTCGTCGGCGTCACCTTCGAGTTCGCCTACAAACCGTGAGCATGAGACGAACGATGCGCGACATGGTCTCCTGGAATGCGCCGAGGATGCTGGCGGTCGCCGCCGGCCTGCTGGTCGCCGTCCTGCTGGCGCCCGGACTGCTGCCGGTGGAGGGCAACGCCCAGACCATCGACTGGAGGATCCGCATCGAGCGCCGCGAGGCGGCGCGGATCCCCCTCTGGGTCGAGCGCCTGCTGCTGGTCGGCGATCTCACGCGACTCGAGCCGGTGGCGCGCGAGATCGAGGGCATCCTGGTCGATGATCTCGAGCTGTCTGGCCACTTCCGGGTCACCGGCCAGCTGGCCGCCGATCTGGCCGGACCCGGCAGCTCGATCCCGCGCTCCAAGGGCAAGGAGATCCTCGCCACGGTCGAGGGTCGCCTCGAGGAGAGCGCAGGCGTCCTGTCGCTGACCGGTCGTCTGAGCGACTTCCCCGAGGGCAAGCTGATCGGGGAGTGGGTCTACCCGGTGACGCCGGAGACCGTGCGCGAGGTGGTGCACACCTTCGCCGACCGCATCGTCCTCCAGCTGACCGGCGAGCCCGGGGTGGCGCGCACGCGTCTCGCCTGTGTGTGCCGCGCCGCCGACGCCCGCGAGATCCACGTGGTCGACTACGATGGTC
>JASFRE010000530.1:0-3269 GCA_050115055.1 Candidatus Eiseniibacteriota bacterium
GGCCGGCGCCATGCGCGAGCTACTCAGGCGTCTCCATCACCAGCACTGGTACGCGGCCCTCGCCGGACACCCGGATGCCGCCGTACGCGGCAAGGCCGCCTTCATCGCCGACCAGCGTCGCGCCAACTGGATCTACGAGTTGCCGCTCGACCCGACGAGTCGTCTTCTCGACGTCGGTTGCGGCATGGGCTCGGTCGCCGCGGCGCTGGCGCCGCGAGTCGGCGAGGTGGTGGCGCTCGAGGCGGTCGGCCTCAGGGTCGAGTTCTGCCGCCGGCGCTTCGCGCAGGATGGGCTCGACAACGTGCGCGTCGTGCGGGCGGATGGCCTGCGCCTGCCGTTTCCACCGGCGAGCTTCGACGCGGTGGTGCTGAACGGTGTCCTGGAGTGGCTCGGTCACGGCGTCCCGGAGCCGACGCGCGACGTGCAGCTCCGCGGCCTGGAGCGGATTCGCCAGCTCCTCCGTCCGGGTGGCCACCTGGTCGTCGCCATCGAGAACCGCATCGGCCTGAGCTCGTTCCGGGGCCGCGTCGATCACAGCTACCTGCGCTACACCTCGCTCATGCCGCGCTGGCTGGCCGACCGTGTGACGCGCGCGCGCCGCGGCCACCCGTACGACACCTACACCTACTCGCACGCCGGCTACCGGCGCCTGTTTCGCCAGGCCGGCTTCGGCACCGTGCGCACCCTGCTGCCGATCTGGGGCTACAATCGCCCGGCCATGCTGGTGCCGCCGACCGCCACGGCGCGGCGTGGCGTCCTCGGCCAGCTCGAGCTCTCCGGCCACCGGCGCTCGGCGCGTCCCCGGCTGCGGCGACTCGAACGCCGGCTGCGGCTGTCGACGCTGCTCGCCGACGACTTCGTCTTCCTGCTTGGAACCGGACCCGCCGGTGAGCGGGGTTGGCTGCGCGATTACCTGGCTGCCCGCTGGTCGGGCTGGGGACTGCCGGGCGACGCGGCACGTCTCGAGCTGGTGACGCTGAACCGCGGCGTGCCGTCGCTGCTGGTCTCGGCGGCCGGAAGCGCAGGCCCGCAGGTGGTGGTCAAGCTGGCGCCGGCCGGCCCCGGTGGTGCCGCCTTCTCGCCGGCGCGGGGCGAGGCGGCGGCGCTCGAGGCGCTGGCCGCGCGGCTGCCGGCAGTGCTCGCGGACCGCGTGCCGCGTCTTCTCGGGGCCGATCGGCGCGAGGCCCACGACCTGGTCGCCGTCACCTACCTGGATGGAAGGCCGCCGGCGCTGCCGCCGCCGACCGCCCGACCGGACGCCGTCGTCCACGCCACCGAGGGCCTCATGACCCGGGCGATGGACTGGCTCGCCAGCCTCGAGGCGGCGATCGCTGGCCCGCCCCGCGCGTGGACGGCACCGGCACTGCTGGCCGGCGCGAGCGGCGGTGGCGTGCACCTCGGGGACGGCGGCGAGCGGCTCGAGGCCGCGGTCCGCGAGCGTCTCGAGCGCACCTGGCCGGCCGCCGGGATCGCCGTGCCCGAGACGCCACAGCACGGTGACTTCGCGCTCTCGAACCTGATCGAGAACGATGGCACGCTGCGGGTCATCGACTGGGAGCGTCTGGGTCGCGTGGCGCATCCGGCCTTCGATGCGATGCTGTTCGCGAGCTACCTGGCGCTGGTCGCAAGCCGCACCACGGCCGGCTGGCAGCCGCGCACGGCCGTCGCCTCCCTGCTCGGCCGCGGAGAGCTCGGGCGCGCCATCCGCCGACCGCTCGACGCCTGGCTGGTCGGGCGCGGTCTCGAGCCGCGGCTCGTGCCGGAGCTCCTGGCGACCACGCTCCTGGCCTACGCCCGCGAGTACGGCGCCGACCCCGGGCGGCGCGAGATGCTCGGCGTCGTCGGTAGCGAGCTGGCGCTCCTGCTCGAGCTCGACGGCGGCGACACGGCGAGCACGGAGTCCCGATGAGCCAGCAGTGCATCGCCGTGATCGCCGGGGCACGACCCAACTTCATGAAGGTGGCGCCGATTCTCGCGGCACTCGACGACGATGCGCGCCTGGACGGGAAGCTCGTACACACCGGCCAGCATTACGACGTCAACATGTCCGACGCCTTCTTCCGGGAGCTCGGGCTGCCCGAGCCGGCCTATCATCTCGGGGCCGGCTCCGAGACCCACGCGCGCCAGACCGCGCGCATCATGATCGCCTTCGAGGCGGTATTGCCCGAGCTGCGACCCGACCTCGTTCTCGTGGTCGGCGATGTCAACTCGACCATCGCCTGCTCGCTGGTGGCCGCCAAGGCCGGGGTGCCGGTCGGACACGTCGAGGCCGGGCTCCGCAGCTTCGATCGCTCGATGCCCGAGGAGATGAACCGGATCCTGACCGATCAGCTTGCCGAGCTGCACTTCATCACCGAGGAGAGCGCGCGCTCGAACCTGCTCCGGGAGGGTGTCGCGCCGGGCGGCATCCACCTGACGGGCAACACGATGATCGACACGCTCGTCCGCATGCGACGGCAGATCGACGCGGCCGGAGCCGCGCGCGCCCTGGGGCTCGAGCCCGGCGGCTACGCGGTACTCACCATGCACCGCCCGTCGAACGTCGACGTGCCGGAGCGACTCGCCGCGCAGGTCGCGTGGATCACCGAGCTGGCGGCTCGCCTGCCGGTCGTCTTCCCGGTGCACCCGCGCACCCGCCGCAATCTCGAGCGCTTCGGCCTGCTCGATGACCTGGCGGCAGCGCCGGGCCTCCACCTGCTCGAGCCCCGACCGTACGTCGCCTTCATGTCGCTGGTCGCCGACGCGCGGCTCGTGGTCACCGATTCCGGTGGCCTGCAGGAGGAGACCACCTACCTCGGCATCCCCTGCGTCACCCAGCGCACGTCGACCGAGCGTCCGGTGACCACGACCCAAGGGACCAACGTGCTGACCGGCGAGTCGGTCGAGCGCGCCAGGGCGGCGGTGGCGCGCATCCTCGACGGGGAGACGCCGCGCGGCAGCGTGCCGCCGTGCTGGGACGGGCGCTGCGCCGGGCGCATCGTGGCACTCCTCGCGGAGCGGCTCGGTGTCTAGGGCCGTGCCCCGCCTCGTCGTCCTCAGCGACTCGCTGACGGTGCCGCCGGCCGGCGGCGACCAGATCCACCTCCTGTCGCTGGCGCGCGCCGTGGCACCGCACCTGCCGACGACGGTGGTCGCCTGGGAGGCACCGCCGACGCCGGCCGTCGCCGCCCCCGACGCCGCCAGGCACGCCGCCGCGGCCCGCGCCGCCTGGACGGCACCGCTCGTCGACGGGACGCGCGGCCCCGAACTCGTCGACGAGCGGTGCCGTC
>JASFRE010000531.1:0-3266 GCA_050115055.1 Candidatus Eiseniibacteriota bacterium
GTGACCTGGAAGCCGCACATCTCGTTCCCGTCGCCGTTGAAGCAGGCGATGCTGCCCCCCGAGCTGCCCACCGGCCCCGCGTCGACGTAGAGGAAGAGCGACTCCCAGGGACCCACCGGCAGCTGCAGCGGCACCCCCGGGTTCACACCGTCGTCGTCGGGGCTGTGGTAGACAACCACCTGGGCGCCCGCCGCGGCCGAGATCAGCAGCAGCAGCGGGGCGAGCAGCGCGGTGACCTTGCCGAGCATCAGTTGTCTCCTCCGTTGCTGGAGGGGATCGCGCGCAGGCAGGCCGCCGCCAGCGGCGGCGCGGGCTTCTGGGCGAGCGCGCGCTCCAGGACGATCACGTCCTTCATGTCGCACTGCGCCGTGTCCGCGACGCTGCACAGCGCCAGCGATTCCTGGTCCGAGAGCAGACCGGCCACCACCTGGCGCAGCCTCAACACGTCCGAGCCGTCGTTCAGCAGCTTGCCGTTCTGGTCGAGGTCGCCGCACTGGCAGAAGTCCCCGAAGTTGTCGGCGGTGCTGGTCAGGAAGCCGCCCCGGTTCTCCTGACTCGGGTTGTAGGCGAAGACGCAGTTGTCCGTGTCGTTCTGCACGCCGTCGCCGTCGAAGTCCTCGCCCGTGGCGCCCGCTCCGGTGAGCAGCGCCTGGTCGCCCTGGACCAGCGTGCCGCCGGGCTCCACGAAGGGCGAGTCGGGCGGCAGACCCGCGGTCTCGGAAGCGCCCTCCAGCGTGACGACGGGCGGCTCCCCGGTGGGCGTGCCGAGCTGGATCACCCCCAGCGTCGCCGCGCCGCCGGCCGGCACGAGGGTCGGATCGAGCGGGTCGTCGCCCTCGAGCTGTCCCTGGAAGGTCACGTAGAGCGTGTCCGGACGCGGCAGGGTGGACGACGGCCCGACGCTCTGCGTCGCTGCCGCATCCACGGTGGGTCCGATGTTCGCGAGCTGGATCGAGCTCGTGCCCGCCGGCTGGATGAAGCCGAAGGTGGCGCGGAACAGCTCGCCCTGGGAGGACAGGTTGACGTCCCACGAGGCGCCCGTGGTGTCACCGAGCGTCGGCCGCAGCTCGATCTCGATGGGCGCGGTATCCGAGCCCACCGAGAAGGCGTACTGGGCGAAGGGGATCTCGGTGCCGACGTCGTCCTGGATCGCCGTTCCATCGAACTCGACGCCGGCCGCGCTCGTCGCGTCCATGACGGTGGGCGAGCTCGCCACGTTGCTCAGCAGCTCGGGGCTGAGTGCCGGGCTCGATCCGTCCGGCGGGAACTGGTCCACGAGCACGGTGGCGAGCGTGTTGACCTCCGTGGTGTCGCACAGCTTGAGCTCACCGCTGCCCAGCGGATCTTCCCTGCCGACCAGCGCGAAGTAGACCGCGTCGGGACGGCCCCCGTCGACCGGCGGCAGCAGGATGAACGACTGGCTCGGGTCCACGCGCGAATGCAGCAGGTCGCTGCCGGCGCAGCCGCCCGCGGTGACGTCCAGGCAGCCCGGCCCGAAGTCGAAGTTGCTGATCTGGTCCGGCAGGATCATCGCGAGCTCGATGCGGCCGATCGGCTCCACCGGGCAGGTCAGCACGATCTCGTAGGCGGGCGTCGACGCGGTCTGCGCGAACGCCGGCGGCGCCGAGAGGCGTTCGAGCAGGTCGCCGAGGAAGGTACCGATCAGCGAGGAGAACGGGGGCAGCGGCCCGCCGGCCGCCAGCAGCTGCGACGACTCCGGCGTCACGGCGCCCATGGCCAGGTCCACCGGAACCAGCGAGACCGTGGTCTTGCAGGTCTCACCGGGCAGGGAGGCGCTGGCGCTGTCCGGGCACGAGTCGCAGAGATCGCCCACGCCGTCGCCGTCGCGATCGTGCTGGTCCGGGTTGTAGAAGGGGCAGTTGTCGCAGCCGTCGCCCACGCCGTCCCCGTCGGTGTCGAGCTGGAACGGGTTGGCGTCGGTCGCGCAGTTGTCGATCGGGTCCTCGAGCCCGTCGAGGTCGGTGTCGAAGGGCGGAGCCGACTGCAATACGTCGTTCGCCCCCCAGCAGGCGATGGAGCCCCGGCTCGACACGCCGCAGCTGTGGGCGAAGGTCGGGACCGTCGAGAGGCCATGGACGCTGATCTGCTGGAAGTTCAGCGAGGGCGGAGACGACTCGCCGTAGCCGTCGTCCCCGAAGCAGGCCGGGCTGCCGTCACTGCGCACGCCGCAGGCGTGCCGGGCGGCCACGTCGATCGACGAGAACAGGCCCGCCGGCGGCGTGCCCGCCGCGCCCGCCGTGCCCCAGCAGGACAGCGTGCCGCTCTGCTTCAGGCCGCAGGCGTGGGTGGCTCCGGCGCCCACGTCCACCCACTTGCCCGCGGGCGGCGAGGTCTGGCCCGAGGTCCCGAGACCCCAGCACTGCATGGAGAGATCGCTGCGGATGCCGCAGGTGAAGGCGTCGCCGGCGGCGAGCTTCTCGAAGCTGCCGGCGGGCGGGCTCGCCTGACCGTCGGAGTCGCTGCCCCAGCACACGACGCTGGCGTCGGGACGCAGGCCGCAGGCGTGGTTCTGGCCGGTCACGACCTGGGTGAAGCTGCCGCCCGGCGGCACGGTGCGACCCGAGACGTCCAGGCCCCAGCAGGCCGCAGCTCCGTTCTCCTCCACGGCACAGCCGTAGCTGTCGGCGGCGTCCAGCTGGCGATAGGTCCCCGCCGGCTCGCTCAGCAGCAGGGGGGAGAGAGCCGGCTCGTTCGTCCAGCACTCGAGCGATCCGTCCGTCCGGGTCTCGCAGCCGTGCACCGGGCCGCTCGCGACCTGCGGGAAGCGCACCGCCGGCGGGCTCTCCGAGCCGTTCGTGCCGGTGCCCCAGCAGGTCGCGCTGCCGTCGCTGCGGATGCCGCAGCTCAGGCCGGTCGACACGGAGATGGACTGGAACGTCTCGCCGGCGGGCGGAGTCGTCTCGCCGCTGCCGCCGTCGCCCCAGCAGTCGACCGAGCCGTCGGTGCGGATGGCGCAGGTGTGGCGCTCGCTGGCGGACACGTCGGTGTAGGTGGCGGCCGGGAAGGGCGGCACCGCCTGGCCGAAGCTGTTGTCGCCCCAGCACGTCAGGGTGCCGTCCGAGCGGATCGCGCAGTTGTGGAAGGCTCCGCCGGCGATCTCCGTGAAGGTGCCGGCGGGCGCCATCGACACCTGACCGAAGCTGTCGTCGCCCCAGCACACCACGCTGCTGTCGAGCAGCAGGCCGCAGGCGTGGTTGCCGCCGCGCGAGATGCGACGGAAGGGACCGGGAGCCGGTGTGCCGATC
>JASFRE010000532.1:0-3260 GCA_050115055.1 Candidatus Eiseniibacteriota bacterium
TCTCAACGATCCCCGTCACCGGTTCGCCGCCATCGTCTTCACGGTCGGGACGATCGCCTTCCTGGGGATGTCCGGCTTCGGCAGCTTCAAGGCCTACGAGTACACGGAGAGCGACCAGTTCTGCGGGACGATGTGCCACCAGGTCATGCACCCCGAGTACACCGCCTACCGGGAATCGCCGCACGCGCGCGTCGGCTGCGTCAACTGCCACATCGGACCGGGTGCGGAGTGGTTCGTGCGCTCCAAGCTCTCCGGTGCCTACCAGGTCTACGCGACCCTGGCGGACGTCTACCCGCGCCCGATCCCGACTCCCATCGAGAACCTGCGACCGGCGCGCGAGACCTGCGAGCAGTGCCACTGGCCCAAGTACTTCGCGAGCGACTCCTATGTCGTGCACGACTACTACGGCCCGGAAGATGACAATCCCCACTGGCGGCTGCATCTGCTCATGAAGATCGGCGGCGCCGGGGACTGGCCGCACGACCCGCACGGTATTCACGCGCACATCGCCTGGACGACCGAGTACGTGGCGACCGACGAGCGGCGCAACGAGATCCCCTGGGTGCGCACGACCGATCTCGAGGGCAACGTCAAGGTGTTCCGGAGCACCGAGGCCGACTTCGACGATGAGGCCCTGGCCGAGGCCGAGGCGCGCGGCGCGGTTCGCAGGATGGACTGCATCGACTGCCACAATCGCCCGACTCACCACTACGACCCGCCAGCCAGGCTCGTCAACCAGGCGATCGCCGCCGGCCAGATCTCGACGCGCCTGCCGTCGGTCAAGTCGGCGGTCGTCGACGCGATGGAGGAGTCCTACGACAGCTCGGAGGCGGCGCACACCGGCGTCCCGGCCGCGGTCCGTGCCTACTATGCGGATCACCACCCGGAGCTCGCCGACTCGCTGGCGGCCGAGATCGATCAGGCGGCCGGGCACGCCTGGAGGCTCTACAGCACCAACATCTTCCCGGAAATGAACGTGAGCTGGAAGAGCTTCCCGAACCACATAGGGCACCTGACCACGCCCGGCTGCTTCCGCTGCCACGACGGCCTGCACGAGACCGAGGACGGCGAGGTCATCACCCGCGACTGCAACAACTGTCACGTGATCCTGTCGCAGGCGTTCGACGACGGTACCGGCTTCGTGGCGCTCGGCGGCGAGCAGTATCGTCATCCCGAGGACATCGACGGCGCCTGGCAGGAGATGAACTGCAGCGAGTGCCACGGACCGTGAGGTCGAGGCGCTCCGCCTCTGCCGGTCGGTGCGGTTGACACCGGGCGCCGGACGGCGCCCACCTCGTCACTCGCAGCCGGCCGGCAGAGCACCGACGAGGCCGCAGAAGCCCGATGACTCCGGCAGGCAGGGCGAGCCGGCGCGCAGGTGGAAATCGCCGGTCGCCGCGGCGCAGAACATGGGGTCGAGGCTGCGGTTGCCCTCGCGATCGCGCCAGTCCGTGAGGCAGCGCACCCATCCGCCGCCGCTGTTGGCGTAGAGGGTCGTGCACGTCACCGTGATCGACCCGGCCGGCGCGTCGTCGCGGCAGTCGACCGCGAACCCCTCGCTCGCCGCGATGATCGAGCCGCGCAGCTCGAGCGTGGCGCCGGCGCCGGTCGTCGACCCGAGCCAGATGCCGCCGCCCGCTCCATCCGTCGAGCGATTGCCGTGGAGGGTGCAGCCGATCACCGTCGCCTGCGCGGCGTCCAGGAACAGACCGCCGCCGGCCGCCGAGCGATTGGCGGCGACGACGGACGCCGTGAGCTCGAGCGTGCTTCCGGCCTCGCAGCACACTCCGCCGCCCCGTGACGCGGCGACGTTGCCGGTGACGGCGCAGCGCTCGATGCGGGCCGTGCCGCCGGACAACACGATCAGTCCGCCGCCGTGTCCGTCGTGCGCATCGCCGGCCGTGGCCTGGTTGTCCGAGACCTTGCAGTCGGTGACGTCGGCCGCGGCGCCGCCTCCGACCGCGATGCCGCTGGCCGCGTTGCCGGCGAACTCGCAGTGAGCGACCGCAACCGGGGTGCCGGCATTCCAGACCAGGCCGGTGCCGTCGTTGGAGTCGAAGACGCAGCGCACGATCGAGTCCACCGAAGCCGCCGCCGCGCGCAGTCCGGCGCCGGCATTGGCACTGAAGAGGCAGTCGGTGAGTCTCCCCCTGGCGCGTGCGCGACCCACGCGCTCTGCTGATGCCGGGACGCGCTCCGGCGTGGCGCCGTCCGGCATCACCCCCAGGATGACTCCATCACCCAGGTTCGACGCGAAGGTGCAGCCGGCCAGGCACGGCGCGCCGCCCAGGATCCGCACCGCGGGGCCGGCCCCGGCGCGGAGCTCGCAACGCACGAGCGCCACATTGGCGGACCGGGCCGTCACGGCCGTGCCCGCGTTGCCCGTGAACACGCAGTCGACGAGGCGCATGTCGGCCGCACCGTTCTCGTCGACGACCGCGGCCGCTGGCAGGGTGCCCGGATCATTGCCCGTGAACGTGCAGCCCGTGGCCAGCAGCGAGTCACCGAGGAGGCCGATGGCAGCGCCGTGACGCGCCAGGTTGCGCTCGAACCTGCAGCGCTCCAGGGTGGCCGACCCCATCGCCGCCACGTGCAGCGCCCCGCCGCCCTCCGCCTGGTTGCCCTCGAAGGTACAGTCGCGGAGGGTCGGCCGCGCCGGGTCGATGTGGATGGCGCCACCCAGCTCGACGTCGCCGCCGTTCCGGAAGTCGATGCCCTCGATCACCGTCCTCCGGGTGACGCCGTCGAGGAGCTCGAGAGCGCGACCGTGTCCCTCGCAGTCGATGACGGTGGGCGACCCGCCATCGCCACCGGCGCCGCGCAGCGTCAGGTCCTTGCCGGCCAGCACCAGGTTCGTGTTGCCCGCACCGGTGAAGACGCCGGCGGCGACCAGCACGGTGTCGCCATCAGCGGCGGCATCGATCGCCGCCTGGATGGTCGCGTGGTCGGTGGGAACACGCAGCGTGTGCTCGATGTCCTGACCGGTCCCGGTGCCCGGGCCGGCGGTGGTGGGACCACCGTCGTCGCAGGCCGCCATCCAGGCCAGCGCCGCGAGCAGGAGGGCCAGCGGTGGTCGCCATGGATCGGTGCGTCGGCGACCGCGCCGGTGATCCATGTAGTTGAACCGCTCCATGCTCGCACCTCGAAGGTTGTGCCCCGACATCTGTGTCTAGCACGGTGCTTGCTCTGAGCGGGGGGCATGAGCAAGACATCCGGGGCCGCCACGCCCCCCTTCTGCCCGAACCCCGGCTGTCCCCATC
>JASFRE010000533.1:0-3256 GCA_050115055.1 Candidatus Eiseniibacteriota bacterium
CCGGCCGTGCCGGCCACGCCTGCCGCGCCCACCGAGCCGACCGGGACGCGTGCGTCGCCATCGACCGCACCGGAGCGACCGCCGATCATGATCACCGCCTGGTGGCACGACTTCGGCGACCCGCGTCTCGACGACCTCGTTGAACGCGCCCTGGCCGCCAACCTGGACCTCGAGGCGGCCGCCGCGCGGCTCGACGCGGCGGCGGCGCGTGCCCGCATCGCGGGGGGCGATCAGCTGCCGACGCTCGACGCGGGTCTCCGCGCCAGTCGCCAGAAGCAGCTGTACATCGGTCTGCCGGTTCCGGGTCGGAGCGGTATCCTGAGCTCGACCGCAACATCCTACGGACTGTCGCTGAGCTCGTCATGGGAGCTCGATCTCTGGGGACGTCTGCGCGCCGGCAAGGTGGCGGCAGTTGCCGACCGGCAGGCGGCGGTTGCCGCGGTCGCCGGGGCGCAGCTGTCGCTCGCGGCGCAGACGGCGCGCGCCTGGTTCGGTGCCTGCGAGACCCTCGAGCAGCTGCGGCTGGCCGAGCGGACGGCGGCGAGCTACCGGCGCACCGCCGAGTGGATTGGCGATCGCTACGCGAGCGGCCTGCGCTCGTCGCTCGACCTGCGTCTGGCGCTGGCCAGCCAGGCGACGGCGGAGGCGGCGGTGAGCCTGCGCCGGCAGCAGCTGGACGCCGCCGTCCGCCAGCTCGAGGTGCTGCTCGGGCGGTACCCGGCCGCCGAGCTCGAGGTCGTCGAACACCTGACCGCGCTGCCGCCGCCGCTGCCGGCCGGTTTGCCGGCCGAGCTGGTGCTCAGGCGCCCCGACCTGGTGGCGGCGGAGCGCCGTCTGGTCGCCGCCGACGCGCGGCTCGCGGCGGCCTGGCGCGCCCAGTTCCCGCGACTCTCGCTGACCGGCTCGACCGGCACGGCGAGCGATCATCTCTCCGACCTGCTCGACCCGGACTTCTCGGTCTGGAACGTCGTCGGCAACCTCGTGCAGCCGCTCTTCCAGGGGGGCCGTCTGCGGGCCGGCGTGGCGCTGGCCCGCGCCGGCGCGCGCGAGGCGGTGGCCGGCTTCACGGGCGATCTCCTGGACGCCTACGCCGAGGTCGAGACGGCGCTCACCGCCGAGCGGCGGCTGGCGGAACGCGTGACGGAGCTCGAGCGCGCCGCCGAGCAGTCGAGTGCCGCGCGCCGGCTGGCCGAGGACCGCTACCGTGCCGGCATCGAGCCCTACGTGACGGTGCTCGAGGCGCAGCGGCGAGCGCTTACGGCCGAGAGCCAGCTCATCGGGGCGCGCCGCCGCCGGCTCGACAACCGGGTGGCGTTGCACGCCGCGCTGGGCGGTGGCTTCACCGCAGGGGCCACCGAGCTGGCCCTGCACACGGGCGCCGAACGCTCTGAATCCTCCGGAGAACTCGAGTGATGACCCCTTCGACTCCGTCGAGGCGCAGGATGCTGCGCTGGATCCTGCCGGTCGCCGTCGTGCTGCTCGGTATTGCCGCCGCTGCGGTCATGATCCGCTCGCGACCGGAGGTGGAGACCCGCCGGCGCGAGGTCCCGCCGCCGCTGGTGCGCGTCGTGACCGCCCGGGCACGCGACGTGCAGCTCACCGTCGCCGCGCAGGGCACGGTGACGCCACGCACCGAGACGGCGCTGGTGGCCGAGGTCGCGGGACGCGTGGTCGCGGTCTCCCCGAGCTTCGTCTCGGGCGGCTACTTCGACCGTGACGACGTGTTGATCGAGATCGACGCCGCCGACTACCGGGCGGCGGAGGCGACGGCGCGCTCGCAGGTCGCGCAGGCCGAGCTGCGCGTCGCCCGCGAGGAGCAGGAGGCGGCGATCGCGCGCCGCGACTGGCAGGAACTCGGTGAGGGCGCCCCGACCCCGCTGGCGCTCCGCGAGCCGCAGCTGGCCGAGGCGCGCGCCGGTCTCGAGGCGGCGCGGGCGGCCCTCGAGCGCGCCCAGCGCGACCTGGAGCGCACGCGCGTGCTGGCGCCCTACGACGGTCGCGTGCGCGGCGAGCAGGTCGACGTCGGGCAGTTCGTGGGTCGCGGCACGGTCCTCGGCACGATCTACGCGATCGACGTCGCCGAGGTGCGACTGCCGCTGCCCGACCGGGAGCTGGCCTACCTCGACCTGCCGCTGGGAGGCGGTGCGCGGGCCGGGCGGACGGGCGACCCGCCGGGCGGCCCCACCGTCTTGCTGCACGGCAGCTTCGCCGGCCGCACGCACACCTGGACCGGCACGATCGTGCGCACCGAGGGCGAGCTCGATCCGCGGAGCCGCATGGTGCACGTCGTCGCGCGGGTCGACGATCCCTACGGCCGGCACGCGGAGGGCGCCGGGGACGCCGGGGGCGCCGGGAACGCCGGGGACGCCGACCGACCGCCGCTCGCCGTCGGCCTCTACGTCAACGCCGAGATCCTCGGGCGCCACATCGAGGACGTCTACGTCCTGCCGCGCGCCGCCCTGCGCGGCAGTGATCGGGTGATCGTGGTCGACGACGAGGACCGCCTGCGCTTCCGCCAGGTCGAGGTCGTGAAGACCGATCGCGAGACAGCGGTCGTGCGCTCCGGGCTCGCCGACGGCGATCGCATCTGCCTGTCAACGCTCGACAACGCCGTCGACGGCATGCGCGTCCGCACGACCCCGGTCGAGCCGCCGCCGGAGAGCGAGCTATGAACGGCCTCATCGCCTGGTTCACGCGCAACAGCGTCGCCTCCAACCTGCTCATGTGGGTCATCGTTCTTTCCGGACTGGTGGCTGCCTTCTCGGTCAAGCAGGAGGTCTTCCCCGAGTTCTCGCTCGACATGATCACGGTGACGGTGCCCTACCCGGGGGCCGCGCCCGAGGAGGTCGAGGAGGCGGTCTGCGTGCGGATCGAGGAGGAGATCCAGGGCGTCGACGGCATCAAGCGGCTGACCTCGACCGCGTCCGAGAACGTCGGCGTGGTCACCGCCGAGCTGCTGCTCGACGCCGACCCGGCCCGGGTCCTCGACGACATCAAGGCCGGGGTCGACGGCATCGATACCTTCCCGGACGACGTCGAGGAGCCGGTGGTCAAGGAGCTCCTGCAGCGCCGGCAGGTGATCGACGTCGCGGTCTACGGCGATGCGCCCGAGCGCACCATCAAGGAGATCGCCGAGCGGGTGCGGGACGACCTCGCCACGCTACCCGGCATCACGCAGGTCGTCCTGTCGGTCGTGCGGCCGTACGAGATCTCGATCGAGGTGTCGGAGACGGCCCTCCGCCGCTTCGGGATCCAG
>JASFRE010000534.1:0-3247 GCA_050115055.1 Candidatus Eiseniibacteriota bacterium
CCCGGAGTGCCGCCGGTAGTCGGTCAGGTGCCAGAGATCGTGCGTCCCGGAGTGGGTCCAGCCACCCTGGCCACTCTCCATGTCGTCCTCGAAGCCGGCCTCGCCGATGGCCAGCAGGAAGCCGTCCTCGTCCGTACCCTCGTCGTGCACGAGGACGAGGTCGAGCCCGCGGTAGGTGGTCGCCGGACAGCCTCCGGACACCGTGACCTCGAAGGCCGGTTCGAGGACTCCGATCGCACCCGGCGCCACCGGGCCCGCCAGTGTGGCCGTCCCCTGGTCGACGGCCACGTCTCCCGTCATGCTGGTCAGGGTCGCCGTCGCCGCGCCGATATCACCGCTGCCCTCGTTCAAGACGTGGACGGTGAGCGCCACGGTCTCGCCCGGATCGACGACGCCATCGCCGTTCCCCACCAGCTCGGCGACGTCGTAGTGGTGGAATCGGGGACCGGGAGCAACGACCCGCAACGGGAGCGGTGCGGACCAGCTGCCGCCCGAACCGTCGGCCAGGTCGAGGGTGAAGGGCACCGTCAGGTCCACCGGGCAGCCGTGTGCCACCTGGAAGACGAAGGGTGTCGCCGCGCTCGCCTCGCCGCCGGCCGGTACGGTGCCGAACAGGGCGCCTTGCTCGAGCACCTCGACGTGCTCGCAGGTCTCGGCGAGGGTGCCGCTGACGCCGACGCAGTCCTGTGCACCGTGATTGTGGATGGTGACGAGGAGCTCGATGACCTCGCCGCGGCCGATCTCGCCGTCGTCGTTGCCGGCGGACGGTGGCACGGCGTCGTCGTCGACGGTCCAGGCGGCGACGGTCAGGAACGGGTCCTGACCGGCGGCGGTGATCGGCTGCTCGACCGCCATGTGATTCGGCGCCGACGCGGTGAGCGTCAGCGACTGCGCCGCCGGGATGTCGTAGTCGAAGATGACGCGCCCCTCGTCATCGGCCAGGCCGACCAGGTAGACGTCCGGCCCGGCGAGACACAGCCGGGCGCCGCCCACCGGTCCGCCGGCGTCATTGACCGTCGCCGTGAAGCCGCCCGTACCGATCGGCACCGCCTCCGGCGCGCTCAGCACCATGGCCGTGATCGGTGCCGTGTGACAGGCCATCTCCGGGTCGCCGAGCAGGTTGACCTGGTACTGGTGCCACCGGTAGACGTTGGCGTCGTGCGAGAACGGGATGCGCAGGAGCTTGGCGCGTGCCACCGCGGCGCCGAACTGCGTGATCCCCTCGCTCAGAATGGCACCGTAGAAGTCGGAGTCGAAGGTCTCCGAATAGCCGCGCCCCGGGTTGCCCGGCGAGCCCCAGCCGTAGCGCGAGTTGCCGATGAAGGCGATGGTGCCACCGGCGGGATTGGTCATGAAGTGCTCGGCGATGCAGTCCCGGTCGAACGCCGCTGCCCAGCAGCCGATCGAGTAGTGCACGAAGAAGTAGGGTGCATTGGTGAGCGCGCTGGCATCGCCGCGGTCGAGGAAGCCGGTGCCGCAGCCCATGACCGTGAAGTTGGCGTGGCCGCCGTGGTTGGTCAGGTGCGGGCCCCAGTTCAGGTAGTTGATCACCGAGCTCGGGGACAGGTTGCCCATGGTCTCGTACTGGCGCTCGATCGGCTCGTAGGCCGCGAAGTGCCGCTCGGCGATCATGTCCTTGCCGATCCCGGCATCGGTGAACGGGTCCTGCCACAGCACCTCGGCGAAGTAGAACGCCTCCATCATCCTCCCGGAGGGCGGCGTCTTCTCGTAGACCAGGAACTTGTTGACCATGGCACTGGCCTGCACGGCATCACCGGAAGGCGCACGCCCCACCAGGACGTCCGGGTAGAGATCGACCGCATCGTCCACCTCGCCGAACACGTTGTTCTGATTGGCGTCCCAGGTCCCGTCCAGATCCGAGTAGTAGAGATCGGCGTAGAGGTCGTTCTCGTCCGGGTAGAAGCCGGCCTCGCAGTCGAACGCCCAGCTGACACGGCTCGGCACGTTCGGCTGATCGCCGCCCAGCAGCACGTAGGAGGTGCCCCAGGTCTGCGTCGCCTCGATCACGAAGTTGCGGATCTTCTCGGGCAGATCGCGGCCCGGATAGGTCGTATCGATCCACTCGACGGTGACGACGGTGGCCGGGATGCCCTTGGCGGTCTTCCAGGCCGCCCATGTCGTGTAGGGACCGGTCTGTGACTCCTCGGTGACGATGACGTAGGCGTAGCGCCCGGGGTCGAGCGCCACGGCGCGACCCGCCTGGACGCCGCCCGCCTGCATGCCGGCCGGTGCGCGGCGCAGCACGCCGCCGGCGAGCCGCGTGCCGAGCCGCGCCATGTCGCCTCCCGTGGTGGCTGCGTCGACTCCTGCTGGCGCCGGATCGGGCTCCAGCTCGACGATCAACGCGAGGCGCGTGTGCAGCACCAGCTCGCGGGTGGTCGGGTCGTACTGGACGGGGTGCACGATGCACGAGGCGACGGGGTCACCGAGGAAGCGTCCGGTGCGCGCGAGGACCGCGAGCTCCAGCGGGTAGGGCACCCAGCCCTCGTAGACGTCCGGATCGGGCGCGACCGGCGGCGGTGCCGGCACGTCGACGCCGATCGGGCCGAGGATGGCCGGCGGCACCGCCGGGCGCACCGGTGCGGTGGCGATGCGCACCGACTCGAGCGACACGGCGTACACCGATCGTGCGCGCGTCCCCGCCGGCAAGACGATCTGCTCGCCGCGTGCCGGCAGCGCGGGGGCGCCGATCCTCGCCGTCGACTCGCAGCCTGGCAGCTCGACGGTAGCGACTCCACCACCATGTTGCGACGTCACGAGCGATGATCGCGGGAACTCGAGCTCGATCGCCACCGCGGTTGGCAACGGGGTGGCCGGCGAGGCGGTCGCGGGCCGCGCGACCATCGTGGCGGTGAGCGCCACCACGATGAGGAGCATGGCCGGGAGCAGGGTGCCGGCTCGTCCGGGGCGGTCGTGATCGGTGCTGGCGAACGCTCGCGCGGGCGACATGGCGCAGTCCTCCGTCCTCGCTCACGGACGACGCTCCCACGTCCTCATTGTAGTGCATCCGGTGCGTCGGCACCGCCCGCATGTTCCGTGCGCGTGGCATCTCCACCCCGGCGGTCGACTTGCGGCGCACGCCAGGAACGTACGCCAGGAACGCACGCCAGGAACGACCGGGCGCCGGAGCCCTGACGGGTCCCGGCGCCCGCAGACGTCGCGCGTCGATGCGTATCCCGCCGCCGCGTGGTGCGAGTCGACGCGTCGCGTTACTCCACGACCACGA
>JASFRE010000535.1:0-3229 GCA_050115055.1 Candidatus Eiseniibacteriota bacterium
GCAGCCCCAGAACCCGTCGTGCCGGAAGGTCGAAAGCTTGCTGGCCGCCGCCAGCCGGCGAAACGGTGCGTCCACCAGGTCCTCGCCCGGGCGGATGTGATCGAAGATCGCCTGCCGGAAGCAGAAGAACCCGCCGTTCATCCAGATGTCGGACTCGTCGATCGGCCGGATGTCATCGACCAGATCGTCGCCGTTCAGCCGCACCGCGTGGAATGTGCTACTCGGTCGTACCGACGCGAAGGTGGCGACGGTCTCCTGCCGGCGGAAGGCCTCGATCATCGCCGTCAGATCGAGGTCGCTCAGGCCGTCCGTGTAGTTGGCCAGGAACATCTCCTCGCCGGCGAGATGCTGCCGGACGGCGAGCAGCCGCTCCCCGATCAGCGCGTGGGTGCCGGTGTCGATGAAGGAGATGCTCCAGTCGTCGATGTCGCGGTTCAGGAGATCGATCTCGCGACCGCCGGACGTCAGCACGAAGTCGTTCGACAGGCACTCGTCGTAACGCAGGAAGTACTGCTTGACGACGTCCGCACGCCACCCCAGGCACAGGATGAAGTCCTTGTGACCGTGGAACGCGTAGTACTTCATGATGTGCCACAGGATGGGACGGTAGCCGATGGGCACCATCGGCTTCGGGACCGACTCCGAGTACTCGCGGAGCCGCATGCCCAGCCCACCACAGAAGAGAACCACCTTCATCGTCGCGTCCCCGGTGTGCGTCCCCACTGGCCCGCATGACGCCGGATCGCCGGCCGACGCGGGGGGCGGCGTCGTTCCGGTCAGGGAGGCTCACCGTTCCATTCGACCGGGAGAGAGCGCGACTTGCGTCCAATCCGGGACCGCGCCCCCGGGGCGCCGGCACGCGGTCGAGTTCGCTCGGCAGGGGGACGATGACTCCTCCGGATCCTCACGTCCCCGCCGCGACCTGTCCCGCATCGTGACGGGAACCGCGGGGCGTCCGTCCCGGAGCGAGACACGCATGCCCGACACCGGCTCCACCCCACCGGCACCGTCCCCGGTTGCCGGCGGCGACGCCCGCGGTGCTGCCGCGGAGTGCGGCACCGGGCGACCCTGCCGCTTCTGCGGGACGCCACTCCGGCACCTCGTGGTCGACCTGGGCACGTCGCCGCTCTGCGAGAGCTTCCTGACTCACGAGCAGCTGTTCGAGATGGAGCCCTTCTATCCGCTGGCGGTCTACATCTGCGAGGGCTGCGCACTGGCCCAGGTGCCGGCGCACGTGTCGGGCGAGACGATCTTCGGCACCGAGTACGCGTACTTCTCGTCGTTCTCCGACTCCTGGCTGCGCCACTGCGAGCGCTACGCGACGATGGTCATCGAGCGCCTCGGCCTCGGTCCGCACAGCCAGGTGGTCGAGGTCGCCAGCAATGACGGCTACCTGCTGCGCAACTTCGTGGCCCGCGGCATCCCGGCGCTCGGCATCGAACCGGCGCCGAACGTGGCGCAGGCGGCGATCGACCAGGGCGTCAAGACGCTCGTCCGCTTCTTCGGGGTCGAGACCGCCCGGGACCTGGTCCGCGAGGGCACGCGGGCCGACCTCCTGGCCGGCAACAACGTGCTGGCGCACGTCCCCGACCTGAACGACTTCGTCGAGGGGCTCCGCATCCTGCTGGCGCCGCGCGGCGTCGTCACCATGGAGTTCCCGCACCTGGCCCGGCTGGTCGAGGGTAACCAGTTCGACACGATCTACCAGGAGCACTACTGCTACTTCTCGCTGATCGCCGTCCGGCGCGTCCTCGCCGCTCACGGCCTCACCCTCTTCGACGTCGAGGAGCTGCCGACGCACGGCGGCTCGCTCCGCATCTACGCACGCCACGCCGAGGAGGACGGCCCGCCGGTGTCGCCGGCGGTGACGGCGCTCGCCGAGCGCGAGACCCGTGCAGGCTACGACCGTCCGGAGACCTACCGCGCCTTCGCCACGCGCGTCGAGGAGACGCGGCTGGCGCTGCTCGAGTTCCTGATCCGCGCGCGCCGCGAGGGCCGTACCGTGGCCGGCTACGGCGCGCCCGGCAAGGGCAACACGCTGCTCAACTACTGCGGTATCCGGCAGGACCTGCTCTCCTACACGGTCGACCGCAACCCCTACAAGCACGGCCGCTACCTGCCGGGGACCCGCATCCCGGTCTTCCCGCCCGGGCGGCTCGCCGAGACGCAACCCGACTACGTATTGATCCTGCCGTGGAACCTGCGGGACGAGATCCTCGAGCAGCTGGCGTACGTGCGGGACTGGGGTGGTCGATGCGTGATTCCGATCCCGCGCCTCGAGGTGGTCTCCTGACCGGAGCCGTCCGATGACCGAGCCGCGCTGCCCGGCCTGTCACGCCACCGGGCTCACCGACTTCTTCGCGGTCGAACGCCTGCCGGTCGACGTCGGCAGGCTGCCGGCGACGCGGGAGGAGGCACTGAGGGCGCCGCGCGGTGACGTGATCCTCGCCGGCTGTCACGTTTGCGGGTTCGTCTTCAACCGCATCTACGACCCCGGCCTGGTCGTCTTCGAGCCGGGCTACGAGGCCTACCTGAACCACTCGCAGGTGTTCCGCGCCTTCCTCGAGGAGGTCGCCGCGCGGCTCGTCGAACGCTTCGACCTGCGTGGCCGCACCATCCTCGAGATCGGCTGCGGCTCCGGGTACTTTCTCGAGCTGCTGTGCCGGCGGGGCGCCAACCGCGGCATCGGCATCGACCCCAGCCTGCGCGAGGAACGCGACGTGCGGGTCGGCGATGGCTCGCTGCGCCTCGTGCGCGACCACTACGCGGACCGCCACCTGGCGTGCGAGCCGGACTTCATCTGCTGCCAGTCGGTCTTCGAGGACCTGCCGGAGCCACTCGCCTTCCTGAGCGGGCTACGCCGGGCCCTGGGCGCCCGCACGCCGCCCGTCTACTTCGAGGTCTTCAACGCCCTGCGGGCGTTCCGCCAGCGCGAGAGCTGGAGCGTCAACTACGAGCAGTGCAACTACTGGGGACTCGACTCGCTGGCCGGGGTGTTTCGGCGCAGCGGCTTCACGGTGCTGGAAGCCGCCGAGTGCTACGAGGAGGGGCAGTACATCTACGTGGACGCGGTCCCGGCACCGGTCGCCGGCCCGCCGGCCGACGGTCCAGAGCGGCGCGCCACGCTGCCGCCCGAGATCGCGGAGTTCGGCACCCACCACCGTGGCGCCATGCGGCGCTGGCAGGCGGAGCTGGCGGAGATGGGGCCGGACCGACGGCGGACCGTGGC
>JASFRE010000536.1:0-3213 GCA_050115055.1 Candidatus Eiseniibacteriota bacterium
CTGATCCGCCAGTACGTGCTGAGCATTCCCGATGACCTGCTGGACGCCGCACGGGTCGACGGCGCCGGGGAGCTCCGGATCTTCCGCTCCATCGTCGTGCCGATCATCCGGCCGATGCTCGTCACCCTGGCCGCCTTCTCCTTCCTGAGCGCCTGGAACGACTTCTTCTGGCCGCTCATCGTCCTGAGCGACAGCACGCGCTACACGCTACCGGTGGCGCTCGCCAGCCTGGTGGGCGAGCACGTCCAGGACACCGAGCTGATGATGGCCGGCTCGGTGCTCACCATCCTGCCGGCGGTGGCGGTCTTTCTCGCCTTCCAGCGCGCGTACGTGCGTGGCCTCATGGCCGGGAGCGTCAAGGGATGACCCTCGATCTGCGGACGATGACCCGTCCCCAGCCGATCCGCGTTCGTCTTCTTGTTCTTCTCCTCCATCTCCCGGTGCTCATGGCCCTCCTGCCGTCGCCGGCGACGGCGGCGCCGCCGCCCGCCGCCGACGTGCGCATCATCGACGAATTCGAGGACGTGAGTGGCTGGTCGGCTCACCCCGCCGACGGCGTCACGCTCGCCATCGAGAGCGACGCCGGGTTCGAGGGCCGCGCCATGCGGCTCGACGTGGGCATCCCCGGTGCCGGCTACGCCGTGGCGCGCAAGACGGTGGCCCTGGATCTCCCCGAGTCCTACGCCTTCACGCTGTACGTGCGTGGCGAACTGCCGCCGAACACACTGGAGTTCAAGCTCATCGACGACACCGGTGACAATGTTTGGTGGGGGGTGCGACGCGACTTCGAGTTCGATGGCAGCTGGCAGCGGGTGACGTTCCGCAAGCGCCACATCACCTTTGCCTGGGGACCTCTGGGCGGTGGCGAGATCCATCACGTGGCGGCGATCGAGCTGGCGATCACCGCCGGGCAGGGAGGCACCGGTAGCGTCTGGATCGACCAGCTCGAGCTGCGCCGGTTGCCGCCGCCGGACACGGCGCCGCCGGCACCGGTGGCGCGCGCCTCGAGCAGCCGCGAGGGGCATGGGCCGGTCGAGGTGCTGGACGGTGACCTCGCGACCACATGGCAGCCGGCGGCCGCCGACTCCGCCCCCTGGCTCGAGCTCGACCTGGGCAGCTGGCGCGAATTCGGCGGACTGATCGTCGACTGGGGGGCAGGGTACGCGTCCGCCTACGGGGTCGAGCTCGCGGACGACGGTGGGGACTGGCGGCTGGCACGCGTGGTGCGAGGCGGGGACGGCGGTCGCGACTACCTGCCGCTACCCGAGGCCGAGGCGGCCCGCGTGCGGCTCCGGATCGCCGCCGCCGGCGACGCGTCGTTGGCCGTCGCCGGTGACGCCTCGGCTGCCGCCGCCGCCGCCGCCGCCACACTCGCCATCGCCGAGATCGCTCTCGAGCCGGTCACCTGGTCGGCCACTCCCGAGAGCCTGTTCACCGCCATCGCGCGCGACGCACCACGCGGCAGTTACCCGCGTGCCCTGAGCGGGGAACAGTCCTACTGGACGGTGGTCGGGGTCGACGGCGACCGGCACGAGAGCCTGCTCGGCGAGGACGGGGCGCTCGAGGTCTGGCCGCGCGGTTTCTCGATTGAACCGTTCCTCTGGACCGACGCGGGTCTCGTCACCTGGGCCGACGTGCATGCCACGCAGCGTCTTGCCGGAGACGCGTTGCCGGTCCCGATCGTGCGCTGGCAGGTCGGCGACGCGGGCGCCGACGACGCGGGCGCCGACGACGCGGGCGCCGACGACGCGGGCGCTGCGAACGACAGTGCAGCCGCGGCGGCGCTCGAGCTCGAGGTGACCGCATTCGCGACCGGGAGCGCGGACTCGGCCTCGACGGTGGCGCGCTACCGTGTCACCAACCTCGGTGCAACGCCCGCGACGCCGACCCTGTTCCTGGCCCTCAGACCCTTCCAGGTCAATCCCCCGGCGCAGATCCTGAACGTGCGCGGCGGCGTGGCACCGATCCACGCCATCCGGTTCGTGCTCGAGTCACGCGGCGTGTGGGCGGTGGTCGACGGGACGCGCGCCGTGCTGGCGCTCGACCCGCCGTCCCTGAGCGGTGCCAGCACCTTCGACGGCGGTGACATCGTCGCCGACCACCTGCGCCGAGGGCGGCTGCCGCGCGCGCATCAAGTCGACGACCCCGCCGGCGCCGCGTCGGCGGCGATGGGCTTCCCGCTGGTGCTCGCCCCGGGCGAGACGGCGCGCGTCGATGTCGTGGTGCCGAAGGGGGCCGGCGCCCCGCTGCCGCCACGGCACGGCGTCGGACCGGTGACCCACCAGTGGGTCGAGGACGCCGAGGCGGGTTGCCTGCGTGCATGGGATGAGGCCGTCGGGCGCGTCCGGATCGACCTGCCGCCGGCCGCGCAGCGGATCTCCGAGTCGGTGGCGAGCCAGCTCGCCTTCATCCTCGTCAACCGCGACGGGGCGGCGATCCGCCCGGGCACCCGCGCCTACGACCGCTCGTGGATCCGTGACGGCGCGCTCACCTCGATCGCGCTGCTCAGACTCGGGCACGACGCCGCGGTGCGCGACTTCATCCGCTGGTACGCCCCCTACCAGTTCGCGAGCGGCAAGGTGCCGTGCGTCGTCGACGATCGCGGCGCCGATCCGGTCCCGGAGCACGACAGCAGCGGCGAGTTCATCGACCTCGTCGCGCAGTACCATCGCTACACCGGCGACCGTGCCCTCGTCGAGGAGCAGTGGCCGCGCATCGTCGCCGCCGTCGCCTACCTCGACTCGCTGCGCCAGGAACGGCGGACGCCGGAGTACCGGGCGCCCGGACAGCGCGCCTTCTACGGGCTGCTGCCGCCCTCGATCAGCCACGAGGGCTACGCGGCCAAGCCGATGCATTCCTACTGGGACGACTTCTGGGCGCTCCGCGGCTTCCGGGACGCTGCCCAACTGGCCGGCGTGCTCGGCGACAGCGCCCGCGCCACGCGCTTCGCCGCCATCGGTGAGGAATTCGCTGACGATCTCGGCGCCTCCATCGAGGCGGCGATGCGACTGCACGACATCGACTACGTCCCCGGCTGCGCCGACCTCGGCGACTTCGACGCGACCTCGACGACGATCGCGCTGGCGCCCACCGCCACGGCCGACGTCGTGCCGCCACTCGCCCTGCGGCGTACCTTCGAGCGCTACGCGGGCTTCTTCCGTGAGCGGCGCCGGACGGACGATTGGGAAGCGTTCACACCGTACGAGGTGCGCG
>JASFRE010000537.1:0-3196 GCA_050115055.1 Candidatus Eiseniibacteriota bacterium
GGAGGGCGGTCGGGCGAGCGGCGGCGGCCGGACGGCCCTGCCGCCACCGACGGCGCGCTTCGACCGGGAGGCGCTCGTCCGCTTGCTCGCCGGTCCCCTGGGCCACCGGTACCGCACCGACCTCGCCCGGCTCATGCAGATGCGCGAGGTGCGGACGGTCGACGAGCTGGCGCGCTGCCTCGCCATCGAGGCGCGGCCCGCAGCTGCGCCGTCGGCGGCGCTCCGAGTGCAGCGTGACGGCGAGACGCCAGCGCGGACCATCGAAGTGCTGTTTCACGAGGATCTCGCCAGGCTCCTGCGGGAGGAGGGTGGTCTGGAAGGCGCGGCGGCCCGCGACCTGGTGCAGCTGACACGTGGCGCGCACGGCGCGGCCCTGGCGCCGCTCCGCCGGCGCTTCGAGCATGGTGCGGTCGAGCGCGGCTGCGATCCGGCGGCGGCGGAGCGCTTGTTCTCGACCCTGTGCCGCCTGGCGCCCCACGTCGTGCCGCGCGGCCTGGCCGTGGCGCGTGCCGCCGTCCACGCGGCCCTGGCGGCGCTGTCGGTGGAGGCGCCATGCCGCTTCGTGGCGGCTCTCCTCGACCAGGCCCGGGGACGCACAGCGCACTTCTCGGCCGCTCAGCGCTGGGCGGCCGAGCAGCGGATCGCGATCGAGCCGCCGGACCTGCAGCAGAGCGGTGTGCTGACCGCGATGATCGCCGATGCCGGCGGCCGGCGGCGGGTGCGGCTCGGACTCGTGCACCTCGACGGGATGAGCCGGGTGGCGGCGGCGATCGTCGTGGCAGCACGTGGCGGCCGGCGTTTCGGCGACCGCGCCGATCTCGTGCGACGTCTCGAGGGGCGGCTCCCCGATCGCCTGCTGCGCCGCCTCGTCGACCCGGAAGGGACCCGCGCCACCCCGGTGAGCGCCAGCGGTGAGCTGGCCCTGGCGGCACCCGACGGCGGCAGTCCTGTGCGGCCGCCGCGCATCGCCGGTCGGCCGGTCGCCGGACCCTCCAGGCGCCGGGCCGTGGTGCGGACAAGCCGGTCGGGCGGCCAGCTGTCGGCGACGTTGACCGGGGGTCTGCAGACCGAGCTCTTCGCCGGGTTGCCGGACGGTGGGCCGCCGATCTACTCGCCCGCCATGGCGCGGTTCGGAATCGTGTCGGTGGAGCGCGCGGCGGCGATGGCGACGGGGCGGCGAGCGCCCGGCGACCGAGCGCAGCACCTGCGGGTGGTCGGCGAGATCCAGCCACCGCGGGGTCTGGAGGCGCGGCGCGGACGCCAGCTCGCGACCAGTGAGCTGATCGACGGGCGCGCACGCCTGGCGCTGGCCATCGTTCCGTCGCTGCTGGGCGGGGCGCGCGAGCTCCCGGTGAAGCGCCCGGTCGTGGTCGAGGGCCGTCTCGCCCTGCGGGATGGCCATGCCGAGCTCATGGTCGAGCGGGCGATCCCGGTCGAGATGCTCGATCGCTCGCTGCAGCCGGAGCTGGAGATCGTGCTTCCGGCCGACTTCCGACGGCTGCGGGCATTGCGCACGCGGTTGCAGGACAGCCCGGGGCGGTCACGGGTGCGGATCCGTCGCCGCGAGTCGATGGGTGGGGGAGCGGCATCGAACGGCTGCTCCGAGGAGATCGGGCGACTGGCGGCGCTGCAGGTGACGGCGGACGGCGCCCTGCTCACGGAGCTGGAGGCGCTGCTGGGCCGGGAGAACGTGCACGTGGTCGGGCGAGCGCGGAGCGATCGCAGTCTGCCTCGACGGTCGGGGCGGCGGAGCCATTGAGCGGGCGTGGCGCCGCACGACATCGAGCAGTCTCGTCGACGAACGCGATTCGATGGATCGGATCGAGAGGAAGGGACCATGAAGCGAGAGCTGACCGAGCGGCAGCAGGAGGTCTATGACTTCCTGCTGTCGTTCTGGCACGAAAACGGGTTTCCACCGGCGATTCGGGAGGTGGCGGCACACTTCGGCTTCCGGTCGACGCGCGCCGTCGTCGATCACCTGAACGCACTGGAGCGCAAGGGCTGGATCATCCGCGGTCGCGAGCGCTCGCGGGCCATCGAGTTTCCGCGCGAGCCGCTGCCGGGAGCGGTCGACGTCGTCGAGCTGCCGCTGGTCGGTCGCATCGCCGCCGGCGAGCCGATCCTCGCGGTGGAGAACGTCGTCGATCAAGTGGCGGTGGATCGCTCCTGGGTGCGGGGCGAGACGCCGTTCCTCCTGCAGGTGGTCGGGGACTCGATGCGCGATGCCGGGATCCTGGAGGGCGACCTGGTGCTGGTCAGCCGGCAGTCGACGGCCGATGATCAGGACGTGGTCGTGGCTCTGATCGAGGACGAGGCCACCGTGAAGCGCCTCCGGAAGCGCGGTCAGTCAATCGTGCTCGAGCCCGCCAACCCCGCCTATCAGCCGATCGAGGTCCGGCACGGACCGGACTTCCGGCTGGTCGGCAAGGTGGTCGGTCTCTACCGCAAGATGTGATGGCGGGGCCGGAGGCGTTGTGGACCTGGTGGTCGGGTTGCGCCGCGACGAATGAGACAGGACGGGGTGGGCACGGCGGTCATTGACGCCTGTGCCGTCGCCATGTACCATCCACCGCTCGTGGACGGGCGCCGTGCGCGCCCGGGCACGCACACCCTCCGTGTCCCCATCGTCTAGTCTGGCCTAGGACACCGGCCTTTCACGCCGGCGACACGGGTTCAAATCCCGTTGGGGACACCAACTCCCTCCCTCGCACAGGCGGTCACCCGTGGGCGACGGGGCGGCCTACAGGCTGAACCAGTAGTTCATCTTGACGAGCAGGATGTTGTGCGGGTGGCGGTCGAAGAGGCCGCCCAGGTCGTCGGCGAGCGCGAAGTCACCGTCGGCGACGAGGTCGGAGCGCGCCTGCTGCCAGACGACATAGATGCTCGAGCCGGGCGAGTACTGCCAGCGGATCACCAGGTTGGAGTTGAAGTCGCGGAAGTTGAAGTCAGGGCGCGAGAAGACGTAGTCGTCCTGGCCGTCTCCGTTTTCGTCGACGTGAATCCGGTTGTCTGTGGGGTCGTACCGCGCGGCGTCGCCGAGCAGGCGGTAGCGATCGGAGTAGACCGCAGCGCGGGGCCGGGTGATGCGGCGCAGGCGGTCGTAGCGTCCGGCGGAGACGAAGGGTGCGGTGTAGAGCTGGACGGTGAGGGTCGGGGTGACCGCGTATTCAAGGCGGACCGAGACGTCGAAGGTCTT
>JASFRE010000538.1:0-3188 GCA_050115055.1 Candidatus Eiseniibacteriota bacterium
CTGCGACGGCACCACCTGGCTGGCCTGCCACGTGGTGCTCCCGCATGGCGGCGAGGACGGCGTGCAGGCGCTCGACGCGGCGATCGCCGGCCTCCGGCACGATGGGTGCGATGCCGCGGCCCCGAACCCGGCGCTCCGACCGTGGCAGCCGGTGCGGTTCGCGACCCGGGCCGGCGAGGAGGTCGCGTGGCGTGATCGGGTGGCGCGCGCGCTGGCGGCGATCGGGCGCCCCGCGCGCGACGGGACCGGGCTCGACAAGGTCGTGCTCGCCCGCATGCTCCGCGGCCTCGCCGGCGAAGAGCGGCCGGATCCACTCGCGCTGCTGGCCCGCCTCGCCGCGTCTCAACCTCGGAGCTATTGCTTCCTCGTCGAGCCCGAGCCGGGGGTGGCGTTCGTCGGCGCCTCGCCGGAGCGGCTCTACCGGCGCACGCCGGCCAGCGTCACCTGCGAGGCGCTTGCCGGCACGCGGGCGCGCGCCGGTAGCCCGGAGGCCGACGCGGCGCTCGGCGCCGAGCTCCGTCGCGACCCGAAGGAGCGCCACGAGCAGCGCCTGGTGACCGACTGGATCCGTGTGCGGCTCGGGCGCCTGTGCGAGGCCGTGACCTGCGACGACGAGCCATCGGTGGTGGAGACGACGACGCTCCAGCACCTCAGGACCACGATCCGGGGACGCCCCCGCGAGGGGGTCACCGATGCCGCACTGCTCGACCTGCTCCATCCGACCCCGGCCGTCTGCGGTGTGCCGCTCTCGCCCGCCCGCCGCTGGATCGAGCAGAGCGAGCGCTTCGATCGTGGTCTCTACGCCGGCCCGGTCGGCTGGATGTCGCGCGACGCGAGCGAGGTGGCCGTCGCCATCCGCTCGGCGCTGATCTCGGGGCGCGAGGTGCGACTCTACGCCGGCGCCGGACTGGTCACCGGTTCGGAGGCGGAGCGCGAGTGGCGGGAGACCGAGGGCAAGATGCGGGCGCTGCGTGCGCTGCTCGAGCGCGGTGGCGCCGACGGGGAGGGTCGCTGATGCACCCCGCCAGCGCCACCCTCCACGCCACGATGCCGTCGGTCCAGGCGCTCTGGAGCCGTCTGGTGATCGACGAGCTTTGCCGCCACGGGATCCGCGAGCTCGTCGTCGCGCCGGGGCTGCGCTCGGCACCGCTCGTGCACGCCATCAGCGCCGAGCCGCGCGTGCGCGTGACCGTCTGCGTCGACGAGCGTGCGGCCGGCTACTTCGCGCTGGGCTGCGCGCGCGCTGGACGACCGGCGGCTGTCGTCTGCACCTCCGGCACCGCGGTCGCCGGCCTGTTGCCGGCGGTCATCGAGGCCGACCTGGATCGCGTGCCCCTGGTGCTCGTCACCGCCGACCGGCCGCCGGAGCTGCGCCGGACCGGCGCCAACCAGGCGATCGATCAGCAGTCGTGCCTCGCCGCCTACCTGCGCTGGAGCTTCGACCTGCCGGTGCCCGACGATCGTGTCCCGGCGCGCTTCGTCCTGACGACGGTCGATCAGCTGGTGCGGCGCGCCACCCACGCCCCGGCGGGGCCGGTGCAGCTCAACTGCATGGTCCGCGAGCCACTGACTCCGGAGCCGGTGCCCTGGTCGGCGGGCTGTCTCGAGGGGCTCGAGGGCTGGGCCGCGGGCGAGGCGCCGTTCACGTGCCAGGCGCCTCCCGTCGTCACGGCAGCGCCCGGGCAGGTCGACGCGCTGAGGCGCGCCATGGTAGGGGCCGAGCGCGGGCTGCTGGTCGCCGGGCGGCTGGCGACCGCGGGGGACCGCGACGCGGTCCGGCGCCTGGCGGCCGCGACCGGCTGGCCGCTGGTCGCCGACGTGGTCTCCGGGCTGCGGCTGGGCGCGCCGCCACCGGGGCTCGTCCGTCACCTCGATCTCGTGCCGGGGCTCGAGCCGGCGCCCGACTGCATCGTGCAGCTCGGAGGGCATCTCACGTCGCGGCGGCTGCTCGAGGCGCTCGCCGGGAGCGGCGCCGCCTGGTGGGTCGTCGACGACGGGCCGGAACGCGAGGACCCGCTCCACCGGACGTGCGGGCGCGTGGCCGCGCCACCCGAGACCTGTGTCGCGCCGCTCGTGAGCGGCCTCGTGGCGAGCGATACCGCCTCACCGGTCGCGTCGGCGGCTGACGGCGCGCCTTCCGCCACCGCGTACCGCCGGCTGCTCGAGCGCCTCGACGCCACCGCCGCCGCCGTCCTGCGCGCGCGTGTCGACCGGGCCACCGACCGCGACCCCGACGGTCTCTCCGAGGCCTGGGTGACGCGCCGCCTGGTCGCGATGCTGCCGTCCGACCATGCCCTCTTCGCCGGCAACAGCCTGCCGATCCGCCATCTCGACGGGCTGGCGGAGCCGCGCGCCGAGCCGCTCGCGAGCTTCGCCAACCGCGGCGCCAGCGGCATCGACGGCATCCTGGCGAGCGCCGCCGGCATGGTGCGCGGACGCCGCGGGCCGGGCGTGCTGCTCGTCGGCGATTTGTCACTGCTCCACGATCTGAGCAGCCTCTGGTTGCTGGTGCGGCTCGCGGAGAAGCTGATCGTGGTCGTCCTCAACAACGGCGGCGGCGGGATCTTCTCGCTGCTGCCCATCGTCCGCCACCCGTCGGTCCTGACGCCGTGGGTCGACGCCGCCCACAATCTCAGGCTGGCCGGGCTGGCCGGGGAGCTGGGCGTGCCGAGCTGGCGTGCCGAGACGCGGCGCGGGTTCGAGGAGACGTGGCAGGCGGCGCTCGCGTCGCCACGCTCCTGTCTGATCGAGGTCGTCTGTCCGCGCCACCAGCACGCCGCGCTGCTCGAGGAGCTGCGCCACGAGATCGCCCGGCGCGTCGGCGCACGGCCGGCGCCGTCCGACGACGGGCCGCACCGTCCCCAACCCAGCATGCATGAGAAGGAGGTCTCGCGTTGAAGAGCGCCACCAGCGGGCTCGTCTGGCGTGCGGTAACGCCGCCCACATCGGCGCCGTACGAGGACATCACCTACGTCAAGGGCGCGGCCGGCACGGCGACCGAGGGGATCGCGCGCATCGCCATCAACCGCCCGCACGTCCGCAACGCCTTCCGACCGCTGACGGTCGTCGAGATGCGGTCCGCCCTCGCCGACGCCCGCGACGATCCCGCGATCGGCGTCATCATCCTGACCGGCACCGGCGAGCAGGCGTTCTGCTCGGGAGGGGACCAGTCGATCCGCGGTGATGCG
>JASFRE010000539.1:0-3184 GCA_050115055.1 Candidatus Eiseniibacteriota bacterium
CTTGTGGTCAGGCGGGTTAACAGGTTACGGTCCGTGTCCGCCACGGATCGCGACGCGGCGCGCGACGCCGCGCCACGCGACCACCCGGCCGCCGCGAACGAAGTCACCGAGTCATGGGAGAGGATTGTCCGATGCAGAGGTCAGCCGTGCTCTTGCCACTCGCCCTCGCCGCCACCCTGGCGCTCGCGCTTCCGACGTTCGCCGAGCGCACCGGCGACCAGGAGCTCCTCCTCGTCACCACCGCCTCCAACCGCGGTGAAGTCGACCCCTGCGGGTGAGCCAAGTCCCGCAAGGGAGGGCTGGCCCGGAGGGCCTGCTTCATCGATTCGCTCCGCGCCGAAGGTCCCCTGCTGCTCGTCGACGCGGGTGACTACGTGCACCCCAACACACGGCATGAGGACGCCTACAACTGGTTCGTTCTCGAGGCGATGGGGACCATGGACTACGATGCCATGACCCTCGGCGAACTCGAGCTCTACCGTGGTGTCGAGTACGTCGAGCGCATCATCGCCGACAGCAAGGTGCCGATCACCCTCGCCAACGTCACGTTCACGGGATCGGGGGAGAGGATCGGCGAGGAGTACCTGATCCGCGAGGTGGATGGCGTCAAGATCGCCATCACGGGACTGCTCGGGCAGGACTTCGGCGAGGGAGTCGAGAAGTTCGAGGAGCTCGGATTCACGGTCGCCGATCCATTCCAGGTGGCCAACGAGCTGGTGCCACGCCTCGACGAGATGGCCGACCTGGTCCTGGTGATGGCCCACATGGGCTCGGCCGACACGTTCCAGCTGCCGAAGCAGGTGCCCGGAATCGACCTCCTGGTCTTCGGTCACTACCCGGGCACCGTCGCCTCGACGCAGGTCGAGGGAGCGGTGACCATCCGGAGCGGCCAGCGCGGCCAGTACCTGGGCGAGACCCGCATCGTCGTCAACCCGGAGGACGAGATCGTCTCCTACGTCGGCAAGGCGGTGCCGATTCTCCTCGACCAGGTTTGCATCGACGAGGATCTCGAGGGAAAGCTGCAGGTGATCCACGACGAGGCCAAGGCCGATCAGAAGCGGGCCGAGCTCGAGCGCGAGATCGACCAGGATGCCAACAAGCTCGTCCTCGGCCAGGATCACTACCTCGGCGATCTCAAGTGTGCCCGCTGCCACTTCGACATCTACAAGTCATGGCAGGAGACCCGGCATGCGCAGGCCTGGCAGAGCCTGGTGGCCGAGAAGCGCGAGGCTGACGCGGAGTGCATGAGCTGTCACGTCACCGGCTACCGCGAGCCGGGAGGCTTCCGCGGCGTCGGCGCCGACCAGGACATGCGCAACGTCCAGTGCGAGGCCTGCCACGGCATGGGGACCCAGCACAACGGCACCATGCGCCTGACCGGCGCGGGTGACGCGATGCAGGTGGGCGAGCAGGCCTGCCTGGTCTGCCACGACGAGGAGAACAGTCCCGGCTTCGACTACGAGACCTACTGGGCGCAGATCGCCCACGGCCTCGACTGATCCCGGCGGCCGACCGGCCCCCGACGCCCGCGACGCCCCGCGACGCCCCGCGACGCCCCGCGATCCGACCGGTTTGCGGGGCGATTCCATGCCCGCACCACCCGTCGATTCCAGTAAGATGCCGCCGGCGGCGCGGGCCACGGCGCGGGCCACGGCGCGCGCCCGCCGACCCCTGGACATCAGGTGCCGGGCGTGCCGCCCGGCGCGCCACTACCCGGGGTTCGCGGACGTCCTCGAGGGGAGAGAGGCGATGATCACCGACGACCGCCAGGGACTCACGTACAAGCGCAGCATCCTGGAGACGATCGGGAACACACCGCTCATCGAGCTCGCCCGCGTCGCGCGCGGCGTGCGTCCGCTGGTGCTGGCGAAGGTCGAGCGCACGAATCCCGGCGGCAGCGTCAAGGACCGGATCGGTGAGCGCATCATCGACCGGGCCGAGCGCGAGGGGCTGCTGCGGCCGGGCGGTACCATCGTCGAGGCGACCTCGGGCAATACCGGCTGCGGGCTGGCGATGGTGGCGTCGGTTCGCGGCTACAGCGCCGTCTTCACGATTCCGGACAAGATGAGTCAGGAGAAGGTCAACCTCCTCAAGGCCTACGGTGCCGAGGTGCATGTCGCCCCGACCAACGTCGCGCCCGATCATCCCGACAGCTACTACTCGGTCGCCCGGCGCCTGGCCGAGGAGCGCCCCGGCGGCTTCCTGGCCAACCAGTACTACAATCCCGCCAATCCGGAGTCGCACTACCTGACCACAGGTCCGGAGATCTGGGAGCAGACCGGCGGGCAGGTGGACGTCTTCGTCGCCGGCATCGGCACCGGAGGCACGATCTCCGGTGTCGGCAAGTACCTGAAGGAGAAGAACCCGGCCATCCAGATCGTCGGCGCCGATCCGGTCGGCTCCATCCTCAGCCACTACTTCCGCACCGGCAAGATGACGGAGGCGCGGCCCTACAAGACCGAGGGCGTCGGCGAGGACATCATCCCCGGCACGCTCGACTTCTCGGTCATCGATCGCATCGAGTCGGTCCCCGACGCCGAGTCGCTCAACATGGCGCGACGCATCTCGCGCGAGGAGGGCATCCTGGTGGGCGGCTCGTGCGGACTGGCGGCAGTGGTGGCGTTGCGCGTCGCCGAGGAGCTCGACGAGCGCCGGCTGATCGTCGTCCTGCTGCCGGACACCGGCGAGCGCTATCTCTCGAAGCTCTACTCCGACGACTGGATGCGCGACAATCACCTGCTCGACACACAGCAGGTGCGCGTGCGCGACGTGCTCTCCGGCAAGAGTGCCGACGTGGCGCAGCTCGTCATGGTCAACGAGAACGCGGCGGTCGAGGAGGCGCTCCGGCTCATCCGCCAGCACAACATCTCGCAGGTGCCCGTGCAGCGTCTCGGCAAGCTGGTGGGCTGCATCGAGGAGGGAGCGATCATGGCGCGTGTGCTGGAAGAGCCTCGGGTGCTCGGACGTCCGGTGGGCGAGGTGATGGGCGATCCGCTGCCGGTCATTCGTGCCGAGCACTCGGCCGATGAGGTGATCCGCCTGCTCGCCAGCCGCAACGCGGTGGTCATCGAGGACGACGGCAACCCGGTCGGCATCCTGACCCGCTTCGACATGATCGAGTACGTCGCGACCTGAGATCAGGAATCCCGCACCGCGGACCGCCGTGCCCGGCGTCCATGGCCCG
>JASFRE010000540.1:0-3158 GCA_050115055.1 Candidatus Eiseniibacteriota bacterium
CGGCGCAAAGGTCCTCAAACCACCGTTCGGCCGCCGGACCTTCGTGCTGCCGACCATCATCGAGATCAAGAACTCGGCGGCGATCGTGCAGAACGAGACCTTCGCGCCCATCCTCTACGTCATGAAGTACCGGCGGTTCGATGACGCGCTGCGCATGCACAACGCCGTGCCGCAGGGACTCTCCTCGGCGGTCTACACCGACTCGGTGGCGGAGGCCGAGGCCTTCATGAGCTGGAAGGGTTCCGACTGCGGCATCGCCAACGTCAACATCGGCACCTCGGGAGCCGAGATCGGCGGCGCCTTCGGCGGGGAGAAGGAGACCGGCGGCGGTCGCGAGTCCGGGTCGGACTCCTGGAAGGCGTACATGCGACGCCAGACCAACACCATCAACTGGGGTGGCGAGATCCACCTGGCACAGGGCGTCGAGTTCAGCGCCTGATCGGCACCCGGTCGCGGTAGCGCCGGGTCGCGGCCGCGGCGCGCCCGACCCTGCGCGGCGTCGCCAACGGTCCCGCGCGGCGTCGCCAACGGTCCCGCGCGGCCGATCGAGCCGCTGATCGAACAGCCCGGGCCCCGTCGCACGCACGCGGCGGGGCCCTGGCATCCGCGGCGACGTGAAGGGCAGGCTGTGCGTGGAGACGGTTCCCTACATCGGCGAGATCTTCGCGCTCGCGGCACCGTTCTGCTGGTCCTGCGCGGTCCTACTCTTCCGGCGCACGGGCGAGGTGGTGCCACCGCTGGCCCTCAACCTGTTCAAGAACCTGCTGGCGACGGTGCTGTTCTGGGCCACCTTCCTGGCTCTCGGTCGGCATGGGCTCCCGGACGCCGGCCCGGGCGAGCGACTTCTCCTCGTGGCCAGCGGCGCGATCGGCATCGGGATCTCCGACACCTTCTTCTTCATGACCCTGAACCGCGTCGGTGCCGGTCTGCAGGCCATCATCAACACCTCCTACAGCCCGTCGATCATCCTGCTGAGCGTCCTCTTTCTCGGCGAGCGCCTGGGCCCGGTCCAGGTGGTCGGCGTGGTGCTGATTCTCGGCGCGGTGCTCTCGGTGACCCGCATGCGGGGTTCCGGGGGGACCGTGGCGCTCTCCCGCCGGACGCTCGCGCTGGGCGTCACCTTCGGCATCCTCTGCACGACGACGCAGGCGGTATCGATCGTCATGATCAAGCCGTTGCTCGAGCGTTCGCCGCTCATCTGGGCCAATTGCTGGCGGATGCTGGGTGGGGTCGCGATGAGCGTCATCCTGCTCCGCTGGCTGCCGCACACCGGGCTCGCGACCCTGCGCGACGTCCGCATCTGGCCGGTCATGATCCCCGGCGCCCTGCTCGGGACCTACGTGTCGCTGGTCTTCTGGCTGGCGGGAATGAAGTACACGCAGGCCTCGACCGCGTCGGCGCTCAACCAGACGGCGACGCTCTGGACCTTCGTGCTGGCCGCCATCCTGCTCCGCGAGCCGGTCACCTGGAAGCGGCTGCTCGGGCTGGCCGGCGGCGTCTGCGGCGTGGCGCTGGTGACCTTCGGCTGACGGACGCCGATTCGCCGTCCCGCCGACCAGCCGCCCCGGGTGGGGTGACAGGGGCGGTCGACTGCGATACACTCGTCCGACCCCCCGGCGCCCCGGCGCCCCGGCGCCGTGCGGCCGCTGCCCCCCTCGTTGCCCTCCCGAGCCGGTTCCTCGCCATCCATCGACGTCCGCCCGGCCGCGGGCCATCTCCCTGGGGGTAGCATGCGATTCAGAGCGCCCGTCCTCGCCGTCACCGTGCTGATCCTGACCGCCTCGATGCTGCTCGGACCGTCCGATGCGCGCGCCTACTCGTCGGGTCCGCCCGACGGCGTCGCCGGCGAGCCGCCCGGCATGAACACCTGTGCCGTCTGTCACGGCTTCGCCGCCGGCGACGGTGCCATCGCCATCCTCGGGCTACCGCCGGCCTATCAGCCCGGGACGACTTACGACCTTCAGGTGGAGCTCCAGGATCCGGGCCAGAGCCGCTGGGGGTTCGAGCTGACGGTCGTCGACGATGCGACGGGGGAGGCAGCCGGGTCGCTCGTCGTCGTCGACGGCACCCATACGCAGCTGTCCGACAACGCGGGTACGCAGCTCGACTACCTGAAGCAGACGTCTGCCGGAACCTACAACGGCACACCCGACGGTCCGGTGACCTGGGACTTCCAGTGGCTGACTCCGGCCAGCGGTGCCGACGTGACGCTGTACGTGGCGGGTAACGGGGCCAACGGCAATTCCGGCCCGGGCGGGGACTTCGTCTACTCGACCAGCGCCGGCGTCGGTGCCGCCAGCACCGGCATCGGCGGCGCGTGGACGCCGGTCGCCGCGGGGTTCCTCCGCCCGGCCTACCCGAACCCTGCCTTCCTCTCGACGTCGATCCCCTACGAGCTGGCCACGACGACCCACGTCCGCATCCGGGTGCATGATGTCGCCGGGCGCGTCGTCTCCGAGCTCTTCGACGGCGTGCGGCCGGCCGGTACCTACCGGGCCACCTGGGACGGGATCGGTCGCTCCGGCGTCGCGGTCGCGAACGGCGTCTACTTCGTCGCCCTGTCGACGGACGATGGGCGCCAGGCGCGCCAGCGCATCGTCATCGCGCGCTGACGGTGGCGGGCGGCGGCCGCGCGTGCCGCCATCCACGCCCCCGGGGCAGCTCCGGAGGCCGTCTCAGTACGTCGCCAGCTCGCCGATCTCGCTCTCGACCGCGTCGAGGATCTCGCCCCGGGCGACCGCCGCCATGATGGCGTTGTGATCCGGAAAGAGCGGGCGGTCGATCTCGAGGAACGCGACGTGCTTGCGGACGGCTCCGTGCGCCGCGCGGGTGCCGCGTCCCGGCGCGTACTCGCGGAAGTCGAGTGCCTGGGCAGCCGCCATCATTTCGATGCCCAGCACCCCCGAGGTGTTCTCGAGGATGTCGAGCGTCTTCAGGGCGGAGTTCATGCCCATCGACACGAAGTCCTCCTGGTCGGCGGCAGCCGGGATCGACTGGTGGAAGGCCGGGGTCGAGAGGATCTTCTGCTCGACGACCAGCATGTCGGCCGTGTACTGGCTGAGCATCATGCCGGAGAAGAGGCCGGCCCCCCGGGTGAGGAAGGCCGGCAGCCCGGCGCTCAGGGCCGGGTTGGTGAGCCGGTTCAATCGCCGCTCGCT
>JASFRE010000541.1:0-3150 GCA_050115055.1 Candidatus Eiseniibacteriota bacterium
CCCACTCGATGTCCTGCGCGCACTTCATGTACTTCTCGATGCGCAGCGCCACCGCGCAGAGCTCGGCCAGCTCGGATTCGGTGACCGACGGCGCGTCCTGCCGCGACGCCTCGACCGGCTCGCGGGCCAGCCCGCGCCCGCGGCCGGTCACGTACCGCCACGGCTTCTCGCCGATCGAGCGCGCCAGGACCGGGTGCGGAGCGTTCCGCGAGACCTCGAAGCGATCGACGCCGCCGCTGCCCTCGACGACCGTCTTGCCGAGCCCTGGTGCCGCCGTCACCAGCAACGTCTCCTGGCCGGGCTGCGCCGGGTCCAGGGTGTAGACGACGCCGCTCGCCCTGGCCTCGACCATGCCGAGGCAGCCGACCGCCATGGCGCCGCGAGCCGGCGCATGGCCGCTCTGCTCCCGGTAGCGCGCCACCTCCGGCGTGAACAGGCTGGCCAGCACCTCCTTCACGGCGTCCGGGACCCGGTCGGGCGTCACCCCCAGGAGCGTGCGGTACTGGCCCGCGAAGCTCGAGGCCCCATCCTCGTCGAGGGCACTGCTGCGCACGGCGAGCTCCCGGTGACCGCCGCGCTTGACCAGTCGCTCGACCTCCCGGCGGATGGCCTGTCCGAGGTCGCCGGGCAGCCGGGCGGCGACGATGCGCTGGCGGAGGTCGTGGGCCTGCCGTTCGAACTCCTGCGACGGGCCGCTCGCGGCACGCTCGTGCCAGGCGTCGATCTCACGGCCGAGACCGGCCTCCTCGAGCACGCGATGGCACGCGTAGGTGGAGACCACGAAGCCGTCCGGCACGTTGCAGCCGAGCTGCCGTCGGACCTCTCCCAGGCGTCCCATCTTGTCCCCGGCGGCGTCGGCCGCGGTGCCGTCGATCTCATCGAGGCGCAGCACGAGATCGGTCTCGCGCACGAGGACCCGCGACTCCAGGAGGGCGTCGATCTCCTCCTCGACCGTGGTGAGCGTGCGCACCAGCTCGGGGTAACGGTTGCCGGTCATGTCGCTGACGTCGCTGATCACGCCGCGGACGGTCTCGGCGAGCTGCCGGGCGAGCGCGCGCAGGTACTGGATGTCGAAGATGTACTCGCCGCCCAGCTTCTCGCCGGCGTCGGCGATGAGTTCCAGCACCAGGTTGTTCCGCTCGACCAGGTCCCGGAACAGCTCGGCCTTGACGCGCAGGCCGCCGACACGTTCGCCACCGCGATGCCGGCCGAAGATGCGTGTCCAGAAGCCCACGGTTGCCGCCCCTACGATCCCGTCTGCTTCTTCCCGCGACCGAAGATGAAGCCGGTCAGCAGGCCGACGACCAGGGCGAAGACGACCGCCAGGACGCCGTACAGGGTGCCCCGGGTCGTTGCCAGACGGGTGATGGTGGCCGCCATGCCGACCTGCTCCACCGCGATGGTGGTGTGGTCGACGAGCCGGCCGGCGCCGTCCCTGAACGCGAAGAGCCGCACATCGATGGTACCGGGTCGGAGGTCGCTCGGCAGGCGGCACGAGGTCTCGAACTGCGCGGTGCCGTCGCCGGTCGGCTCGAGGGTCACCGCGCCCTCGAGGAGCGCGTAGAGTGCCTCATGCTCCTTCAGCTCGATCAGCTCTCCGAACAGGCCGCGGCGCTCGGGATCCTCGGTGGTCTCCACCGCCCGCGCGGTCAGCGCGTCGTAGCCGACCCCGAGGCTGTCCAGCACCGCGGCCGGCGCGAGCTCCGCCAGCGGCGCCGACGTGGCCAGCATGTAGAGCGACGGCACCCGCTCGTACGCGATGTCCCCGACGTTCATCCAGAGCATGCCCCACACCTTGCCGAGCTTCTTGAGCTCGACCGTCCCCTCCTGGCCCGCGAGGACGACGGCGATCGAGCTGCCGTCCGGCACGCTGCCCTCGACGTGCACCGTGGTGCCGCCGAAGGTCAGTCCCATGCGGATCGCGGGCGGCTCGAGACGGATGGACGTCGATGCCTCGTCGGCCCGGCCCGGCCGGCCCGGCAGGAGCAGCAGGAGGACGGCGACGAGGCCCGCAACAGGTGCTCGCGTCTGCATCGGAGCTAGTGGCCTCCCCGGTAGGTCACCAGGATGTCGGGCGCCATCAGCAGGCCGAGCAGCATCTTGCCCATGACCAGCAGCACGATGACGGCCATCAGGATCTTGAGCTGATCGGCATTCAACCGGCGACTCGCCCTGGCTCCCAGCTGCGCACCGACGACGGACCCGATGAGCAGGAAGAGGGCGAGGATGAAGTCGACGGTGTGATTGAGCGACGCCTGGAGGACGGTCACGTTGACGCAGGTGAACAGGATCTGGAACAGGCTGGTGCCGACGACCACGTGCATCGGCATGCGCAGCAGGTAGACCATGACCGGGATCATGATGAAGCCGCCGCCGACGCCCATGATGGCGGCGAGGATGCCGACCAGGGCGCCGAGCAGCGGCGGCACCAGGATGGAGAGAGTCATCCGGCTGCGCGCGAAGTGCATCTTCCATGGCAGGGCACGCACGATGCGGGCGTAGACCGACGGCCGGGCGGCCGCCCGTTCGGCCGCGGCGCCCGGCGCCGCCTTCGGCGCCCGCCCGCCGCGCAGCCCCCCGAGGCTCTCGAAGAACATGTAGGAGCCGATCGAGCCCAGCATGATGACGTAGGTCACGGTGATCAGGAAGTCGGCCTCGCCGAGCTGGCGCAGGTGACGGATGAACACCACGCCCAGCGAGCCGCCGCCGATGCCGCCGAGCAGCAGCAGCAGTCCCATCCGGAAGTCGACGGAGCCGGCCCTGGCGTGGGCGTAGGTCCCCGAGGTGGACGCCGCCACGATCTGGTTCGAGTCGGAGGCGGCGGCGACCGTCGGTGGCACGCCGATCATGATGAGCAGCGGCGTCAGCAGGAAGCCGCCGCCGACCCCGAACAGTCCGGAGAGGAAGCCCACGAGCCCACCGAGGCCCATGAGCACCAGGACGTTCTCGGCGCCGCCGGCCACCGGCAGGTAGATCGAGAGCCCCGTCATGGTCGGTCCTTCCCGTGGTTGGTGCTGATCGGCAGGAATACCGTGAACGTGGTGCCCCGTCCGACCTCGCTCTCCACGGTCATGCGGCCGTTGTGTTTCTCGATGATGCCGTAGCTCACGGACAGTCCGAGTCCGGTCCCGCTCCCGGGGTCCTTGGTGG
>JASFRE010000542.1:0-3139 GCA_050115055.1 Candidatus Eiseniibacteriota bacterium
GACGCTGCCGTAGTTCATGGCGTCCAGCGTCTGCACGACGCCCCAGCCGTAATCGTTGTCCGGCGCCGATGCGTTGTCGGCGGTCATCATCATCGCCTCGCGCACCTGCATCGCCGACCAGGCCGGACGCGCCTCCATGAGGAGCGCCGCCACGCCGCCGACCAGCGGCGTCGACAGCGAGGTGCCGTTGGCACCGGTGTAGTCGTTGCCGCCCAGGCCCGGCGTGGCACACCAGGTGTCGATGCCGCGCGCGCAGACCTCGGGCTTCGTGCGTCCATCGTAGGTCGGGCCGTGCGACGAGAACCAGGCCAGGTCGCCGCCCGAGTCGACCGCGCCGACGGCCACGACGCTGTCGCCGTCGGCCGGGGCGATCATGTAGTACCAGGAGCCGCTGCCCTCGTTGCCGGCCGCGGTGCAGACCAGGATGTTGCGACTGGCGGCGATGTCGCAACCGTTGGTGGTCACCGCGGTCTGTCCGTCCATGTCCTCGTAGGTGTACCAGTCGGTGTAGCCGAGGCTCGACGAGACCACCTGCGCTCCGAGTCCGTCGGCCCACTCGAGACCGGCGACGAAGAAGTCCTCCTCGAGCGGGTACTCGTCGGTGACGTCCTCGGTCTTGCCGATCACGAACGTCGCCCCGTAGGCCGGCCCGTACAGCTCGCCGTCCTTCTCGCCGCCGAGCGTCGACCAGGTCAGGGTGCCGTGGTTGTGCTGCGTGCTCGAGTCGCCGGGCTCGTTCTGCGTGTTGCCGTCGTCGTTGATGAAGTCCCACTCGGCGAGGAGGCGGCCACTCGACTGGATGGTCGCGAAGGCCTCGTGGTCCTTGAAGTAGCCGGTGTCGAGCATGCAGACGATGACGCCGGCGCCCGTGTAGCCGAGGGCGTGCATGTCGGTGACCTGGATCTGCTCGAGCTGCTGGAGCGAGGGACCGTAGTCGAGCGGCAGGACGTTGCTGGCGCCGGCCCCGGGAATCGCCGGCGGCGTCTGCGGCGCGGCACCGGCCGGGTCGAGCGGCTCGCGGCGCTTGCCGCGCGCCACCGGCGTCAGGCGGGCCACGAACGGCAGCTCGGTGATGGCGTGCAGCTCGGCCGCGGTCGCCTCGACGCTGACCGCCGCCAGCCAGCGGCTGGCGACCCGCACCGTGGCACCGGTGGCGGCGATGGCCGCGACGTAGCGCTCCGGCACCGGGATGTCGAGATAGTCGACGATCCACGGACCGCCGGCGCGCAGGCGGCGGGCGCGTGACGCATCGCTGAGCGCGTTCTCGGCCGCGCGCAGGGCGGCGCGGAACTGCGTGTCGGAGTGGATGCCCTTGTCGGTCAGGCCGACCCAGACGAGGTGGGTCGGCTCGGTGCCGTCGGCGGCGACGCGGTCGGGCGCGCGCTCGCTGCCGCCGTGATCGACGAGGCGCTCCAGGTCGCGGGCGATGATCGAGGCGTCGTGCATGCCGACCGACCAGGTGGTCGCGAATGGCTGCGCGGCGTCGTCCTGGGCGGCGTGGGCAGCACTGGCGAGAAGCGTGGCGGACGCGGAGAGGGTGAGCGCCAGCACCACGAGCGCGGCGCACACGGTGCGATGGCGACGGGGCGCGGGGCCATCGTCCGTCCGAGCCGAGCGTGAGCAGGGGCGGGTCCAGCGAGTGCTCGAGTCCTGCATGGCTTGGAGATCCTTCGGGTTAGCGATGCCGGCCGCGGGGGGCCGGGGGGGCCTCGGGCGGCGGACGCGCGAGGTGGGGTCGCGCGGGGCGCCGCGGGCAGCCGTGCGTGCGGCAAACCCGGCGCGCTGCCGCAGGGTTCGCCCGGATTCGGGATCGTCTGCTAATTGTAGATCAGACATCGAGATGCGTCAACGGCGGGGGAGGCGGCGGCGCCAGCGCGACGAGGAGCACGGAGTCCGGCGGTGTCCGGGCTCCCTGTCGTGTCGGAGCACGGCGCCTTGGGACAGTGGCCCTGCAGGCAGGTCGCGAGCCTGGCCGGCGCAGGTGCCCCGTGTCTCGCCCTGCGGGTGTCCGTTCCGGTCGGCGAGCGGCTCAGTGATATTGCGCCTTGATGGCACCCCACGTGTTCGCCTCGACGGCCGGCAATATCGGGTAGCAGGTATCGGCTCCGCCGGGGCCGACGCAGATGCGTCCCCAGTCTAAGGGACGGAGGGGCACCATGTCATTGAACCTGTTGACGATCACGTTGCCGAAGGGCCGGGACGACGCGACGACTTCCAGACAGCCGGCCGCCGGCGCGGGCAGGAAGGTCATGCGGCCGACGACCTCGAGCGTACCGCCGGTGATCAGGTTGAAGGCGGTCGTGATCGTGCCGTCGCGGGGGCCGAGAGGCATCGACGGTTCGCTGCCGTTGACCTGTCCGACCTGGCAATCCCAGTTGCCGAAGGCCAGGATCCAATTGGTACGTGGTCCATCCCGGGAGGGTGCCTCATCGAAGGCGAACTGGAATGCAACCACGTCGGTGTAGTTGTGCAGGCACACAAAGACAAGCGCACCTTGCGCGAATCCGGTTGCATCGATGGTCGGTCGCACGGTGCCGCAGTCGAAGGGAACCGGTGCGCACGGGGCGAAGACCCCATCCTGCGCGTGCAGGACGATGGTCGTGGTGTCGTTGGCGTGGGTGCGAAGCGTGGTGAGGAGGCACGAGAGCACGAAGACCAGGCTGATGCTGCGTCGGCTCAGTCGTGGCATGCGGAGTTGCCGGATCGAATCGCCGGGTCGGAAGGACAGCACGTGCGGACGTCGAGGTGCCGGACCCGGGCGTTGCGCTCCATCGAGCGCTCTCAGCGAATTGTAGATTCCTGTGCAAGGTGGGTCAATCGCGGGGGGAGCGCCAGCGCGGTCCGCGGGTGGCGGGACCGGTCACGCTGCCCGGTTGGACTGGTGCCGGAGGTGGGATTCGAAAGACCCCGAAACGGGCGACAACCCTAATTGGTTGATGGCGCACGACTTTCGCATTCAACACGTTGGGGGGCAGGTACTTCCGCCACCGAGCTCAGATCGTTTATCTCCTCTGTCGTCTGCTCGAGTCCACTCGATTCGACCGCCGTACTGGAGACATACTGGAGACGGAGAGCAGGTCGGCGTCGGGATTGAGTCCCTGCACGTGGAAAGGCGGTGGCGCTGAGTCGCGACGTGTGA
>JASFRE010000543.1:0-3132 GCA_050115055.1 Candidatus Eiseniibacteriota bacterium
CGACTACCTCGAGAAGCCGTTCGACCTCGAGATGCTCCTCCGCAAGATCCAGGTCGCCTACGAGACCCGCCTGCAGAAGAAGTTCGCCCACGACGACGCGCGCCTCGAACGCATCGCCCGCATCGCTACCCGCGAGAGCCCGCTCGGCATCCTGCGGGAGCTGCGCAAGATGGACGACGACGAGCGCTAGGCGCCGGTCGACGGGCGGCAGCGGCGTGATTGCCCACGGCGGCGGTGACCATCGAGAGTGGCCCGACATCGCCGTGCATTTTCCGCTGGCGTTCCCCCGGCCGGCTTCGGCTATAGTGGTCTTCCGCGTGCATGCTGGGGTAGACCTGGGGCCGGATGCGGGGAGCCACATCCGGCCTCGTCGCTGCCGATCGCGGCGGCGATCGGGCGGCGATCGCGGCGGACGGGCCAGCTGCACGGCCGGCCGTGGCCCCGGCGCAAGGCCGGCCGCCGCCACGGGCCGCCACCGTGGCGCACGGCATGCAATGCACGAACTGCAAATATCGCTCGCAGTGCCCCTTGTGATGGTGACATCGACCGACCCCGCGATCGCGATCGCAGATCGGGGCGGGTCGGACGGAGCAGGAGAACGCGGCACCACCAGGCCGCGATGAACACGATGATCAAGCAATCCGCCAGCAAGGGCGCCGGCCAAGGCGCCAGCAAGTCCGACACCAGGAGCACGAAGAAGTCCGTCAAGAAGACGACCGCCAGGACGGGCGCCAAGAGCACCGCCAAGCGCGATACCGCCAGGCAGAACACCGCCAAGAAGAGCACTGCCAGGAAGAGCACCGCCAAGAACGTCGGCAAGCGCGCCGGGACGCAGCCTGTTGCCGCGTCGCCGTCGCCCGCCGCCGCCGGGCCGGGCATGCCGGACCGGCTCGAGATCGAGCGCCGCGCCTACGCGCTCTACGCGGCCCGCCACCATGCCGACGGCAACGACGTCGAGGACTGGCTCGAGGCCGAGCGACAGCTGCGTGGCGAAGCGCTGGCGGCCATGGCCGCGGCGGCCCGGGCCACCACGACCGTGCCCGAGGCGGCCCCGGTGGCGAAGGGGCGGCGCGCGGCTGACGGTCCCCGCCCGACCCGGACCACCGGCGCCGGCGGGACGGGCGCCCGCCGCCCCCGCAAGAACTGAGTGCCGCGCATGGCGCGTCCGACTCCTCCGGTCAGCTCCCGGCGGCCGCTCCTGGTCTCCGACTTCGACGGCACCATGACCGGGCCGGAGTTCTTCGGCCTGCTCCTCGAGGAGCTCGACGATCCGTCGCTGGAGGAGACCTGGCAGGCGTTCTGCGACGGTCGCCTGACACACTTCGAGGTGCTGCACCGGATCTTCGCCGCCGCGCGCCTCGACCTGCCGGCAATGCAGGCGATCGTCGAGCACCTCGAACCGCGCGCCGGCCTGGCGCCGGCGGTCCGCGCGCTCGAGGGCGCGGGCTGGGAGGTCCAGGTGGCGTCGGCCGGCTGCGTCTGGTACATCGAGCGCTTCCTGGCCGCGCAGGGGCTCGAGCTCACCGTGCACGCCAATCCCGGCCGCTTCGTACCCGGCGAGGGGCTCCACATGGAGTTGCCGGAGAGCTCTCCCTACCTCGACCCGGCGACCGGCATCAGCAAGACGGCGGTGGTGCGCGCGGCGCTGACCGCACGACCGGTCGTCGCCTTCGCGGGCGACGGTCGACCCGACCTCGACGCGGCGCTGCTCGTGCCACCGGCGCGACGCTTCGCGCGCGGCTGGCTGGCCGGCGCGCTCGACGAGCGCGGCGAGGGCTGTCAGCGCTTCGAGTCCTGGTCGACCATCGCCGCGACGCTGCTCGCCACGGTCGGCGCCGGGGACGGCCGTCCGGACTCGCAGCCGGACTCGCGGCCGGCGGGTCGGTGAGCCGCATGGTGCTGCCGGCCGCCGGCGATGGCCGGGCCGGCTCGCACCCAGCATCGCTCTTGCCTCCGCCCCGGCGCTCTGCCAACGTTATCGCCGTGCGCGGCCCGGTCGACGTCGCCGGCGTTCCCCTCGACCGGACACGCCGACGGGCCGCTCCCGGTACGACGCACCGGCACGGAAGGAGTGGTGAGACGATGACGGCTCGGGGTGCGCTCCCTGCGTTCCCGGATCGGATGATGAGGGCCGACCGATGAACGGCCGCCAAGTGGACACGACGGACGCCGACCGCGTGGAGCGCACGGTGCTGCCGGAGCTGCTCGACGGCGCCACCGGCGAGATCTCGGCGATCCGCCGCGAGGTCGAGGACCAGCGGCGCATCGCGGGCGACGCGAGCTGTGCGCTCGCGGAGCGGCTCGAGGCCTACGAGGACATCGTCGACTCGCAGGTCGGCGACACGACCCTGGCCCGCGCCCGCAACGTCGAGCGCGAGCTCGGTCTCCGGCAGATCTTCCTCAAGTTCGAGGGCGGCAATCCGACCGGCACCCAGAAGGACCGCATCGCCTTCGCCCAGGCCATGGACGCCCTGCGCCGCGGCTTCGACGTCGTGACCATCGCCACCTGCGGCAACTACGGCGTCGCCATGGCGCTGGCGTCATCGCTGGCCGGCCTGCGTTGCCGCGTCTACATTCCCGAGGGTTACCAGACGCGGCGTATCCAGGAGATCGAGGGACTCGGGACCGACATCGTACGCGTGTCCGGCCACTACGAGCGGGCGGTCGAGCTCTCCCGCGAGGCGGCCGAGCGCGAGGAGCTCTACGACGCCAATCCCGGCAGTGCCAACGTCGGCCTGCAGCTGCGCGCCTACGGCGAGATCGCCTACGAGATCTACGACGAGCTGCGCGACGCGCCCGCCGGGGTCGCGGTGCCGGTGTCGAACGGCACCACGCTCGCAGGCGTCTATCGTGGTTTCCTGAGCCTCTACCGCCGCGGCAAGACCTCGCGCATGCCGCGCATGATCGCCGGCTCGACCTTCAGGAAGAACCCGATCGTCCAGGCGTTCCTGAAGAACACCAGCCGCTGCGAGGACCTCGACCCGGGGCGCGTCAAGGAGACCCGACTCAACGAGCCGCTCGTCAACTGGCACTCGGTCGACGGCGACCACGCGCTCGACGCCATCCGCGTGACCGACGGCTGGGCGACCAACGCCTCCGACACGGCGATGGCCGCCACGTCGAAGCTGATCC
>JASFRE010000544.1:0-3106 GCA_050115055.1 Candidatus Eiseniibacteriota bacterium
GCCGTGCAGGGCGTAGGTCAGGATGACCGCCGGCGCACCCAGGATTCGCACCAGCATGTAGGCGCGCGCCCACTCCTGCACCTCGGGCGAGCCGCCGGCCAGCCTGAGTCCGATGGTGATCGCCGGGTCGCGCAGGGCGATCATCGCCATTCCGACCACCAGCGCCAGGAGCGCCGACTGGATCAGGATCTCGCCGCACCGCCGGTCGTCGCCGGCGCCGTAGGCCTGGGCGACGAGTGCCGTCGTGCCCATCCGCAGGAAGCCGAAGGCCCAGTAGAGCGTGTCGAAGAGGACGCTGCCGATGGCGACGGCGCCGATGTAGGCGACCGGGCCCAGCCGGCCGACGAGAGCGGTGTCGGCAATGCCGACCAGCGGCACGGAGATGGTGGAGAGGAAGCTGGGGACGGCGAGTGCGAGGATCTCTCGGTTGAGGCGCGACGAGGGCGGGCGCGTCGCCCGCCGGCCGGCGCCCGGGTCGTCCGGGGTCACCCGGGCATCCGGGGCGTCCGGGGCATCCGGGTCGCCCGGAGCGTCCGTCAAGACGTCGCGTCCCCGTCGTCCGGCTGCCGCATCAGCCCCTGCGCCAGCAGGTGGCGCTCGTAGAGTGCGTTGATGCGCTCGACCATGCGCGCGGCCGGAAACTCGCGCTCGACGAAGGCCCGGCCGTGCGCGGCGAAGGCGCGACGACGCTCCGGATCGTCGACCAGCTCGCGCACGCGTTCGGCCATGCCGGCAGTATCGCCCGGCGGCAGGACGAAGCCGCTGCGACCGTCCTCGACCACCTCGGGAGCGCCGTCGAGATCGAAGACCACCGCCGGCCGTCCGACCGCGTAGGCCTGTGGCAAAACGCGCGCGATGCCCTCGCGCAGCGAGGCGTGCACGACGACGTCCATGGCGACCAAGGCCTCGGGGATCTCCTCGGGGCGCAGCAGGCCGGCGAAGTGGACGACCTGGTCGATGCCGCGCGCCCGCGTCTCCGCCTTGAGCTCGTTCTCGAGCAGGCCGCCGCCCACCACCAGGAAGTGCACGTCGGGGCGCTCGCGGTGCAGGCGGGTCGCCATGTCGATGAACTGCTCATGGCCCTTCAGGTGGAAGAGGCGGGCGATCTTGCCGACCACCGGCACGCCGGTCGGCAGCCCGAAGCGACGCCGCGCCGTCTCGACCGGGATCCGCCCGGTGGCGGACAGGAACGGCTCGAGTTCCATGCCGCTGAAGATCGTCTCGTTGCGCTCGGCGCTGCCGATGCCGGCCGCGAGCGCGCCGCGCCGGGTGGCCTCGCAGACCGAGATGTACTGGTCGGTGAACGGGGCGCACAGCTTCTTCATGCCGATGTAGAACCGATTGCGCCAGGATGACTGGTAGTCGTGGAACACGAGCCCGTGCAGCGTGTGCACGATGAGCGGCACGCCGGCCAGGCGCGCCGCCAGGCGGCCGACGATGCCGCCCTTCGAGGAGTGGGTGTGGACCACGTGGTAGCGACCGGCTCGCATGAACCGCACCAGCTCGTGGAGGGCACGCACGTCGCGCCACGGGTGGATGTTGCGCGTCAGGTGCGGCGACAGCACGAGGTGGGTGCCGTGGCGGCGGGCCTCGTCGTGTAGGTTGCCCTCGGGACCGAGGTCGATGCCTGCGAAGAGCGTGACGTCGAAGCGCGGATCGCGCTGCTGGCCGTAGACCGTGAGCAGCGTGTTCTCCATGGCGCCGCCGACGATCAGGCGGGTGATCACGTGCAGGATGCGGATCGGCTGGTCGTCGGTGGGGACGGGCCGGAGACCTGCTGGCGCCGCCGCCGTCGGCACGGCGCGCAGTCGCGGCTCGCCGGTGGCGTCGTCGTGCTCCGTGGCGGTCGTGTCCACGACCTCGATCGGCACGGGACCCGACTTGGGGGGGGCGGTGTGCATCGGGTGGCAGCCGTCCATTGGCGATGGCTCGGAATCGAGCTGCGCGGGCATGGGGCGATCCGGCGGCAGCGGTGGGCAGTGATCGGCTCGCTCCGCGTGTGGAGTCGAGACTCCGGACAGTAGCGAATCTCGCCCGGTTCCGGCAAGCCCGTCCGGCCCCAGCGCGCGGCCATCGGGCGGCGTCGCGGCTACGCCTGCCGGGTCGCTGGGCCGCAACCCGCGCGATCCCGGGATAGACGTGCTACTCTCGCTCGGATAACGTCTTAGGCTGCCCCGGGGGCCGCCCGGTCGGGGCTTCGCCCGCGGCGCGGCCGCAACCTCGGCCCACGACAGCGCGACAGGTAGACGAGTAGACGAACCGGTGACGGATCACGATCTGGAAAGGCAGACGGCGGCCACCGCCTCCCGCAAGCCGGTGCGATCGAGGAGCCCCCTCGCCGCCCTCGAGTCGCGGGCCGTCCGCGCCGTCCTCTATGCGGTGATCGTCGGCGTCCTCGTCGCTGCCTACTGGTTCCAGGTGCTGCCCCACCGCGCCGACGTCCTCCTCGACTACTTCCTGCTCATGTCGGTGGCGACGACGATCTCGCCGCTGCCGGTGGCGCCTTCGATCATCTACGCCGCCACCCAGGCGCCGGACGGCGCGACCGGAATCTGGCTGGTGGCGCTGGTCGGGGCGGTGGGGACGACGATCGCCTACCTGCTCGAGTACGCCATCCTCTCGCGGGTGTTCAGCCTGCGCGGCACCCGTCGCATCAAGCGCTCCCGCGTCTACCTCTGGCTCGTCGACCTCTTCCAGCGCGCGCCCTTCGTGGCGCTGACCGTCGCCGCTTTCCTGCCACTGCCGGTCGACGGCGTGCGGTTGCTGGCGATCTCGATCCACTACCATCGGCGGCGTTTCGCGCTGGCCGCGTTCGTGGGGCGCATGCCCCGCTACCTGTTGATCGCGGTCCTCGGCCGCAGCGTCGACTGGCAGACGCTGCTCGCATCGGCCCGGCGCCTGCTTGCCGGCGAGGCCGTGGGGGGTGGTGCCGGCGACGCGGTCTGGCTGGTGGCACTGGCGGGGCTGGTGGCGCTGGTCGGGCTTGGAATCGCCATCCGGTTCGGGTTGCGGGGCTGGCTCAGGCGCCGTCGCGGTGGCGATCGCGTCGCCGCCGTGCTGTTCCTCGGGCTGGTGGGCTCCGCCCTGCTCGCCACACCACTGGCCG
>JASFRE010000545.1:0-3105 GCA_050115055.1 Candidatus Eiseniibacteriota bacterium
ACGTGAAGCGCGCGAGCTGGGTCGGCAACCGTTCCCACTCGGCCCGGAACAGAAGATCATCGGCGGTTCGCGCACCATGCAGCAAGCTGACCGCGTGCTCGGTCTCGAGCTGCACGAGGCGCTGCGCCATCGCGCGCAGCGGTGCGATGCCGGTGCCACTGCCGATGAGGAGCACGTCGCGCTCGACCGGCTCGCGCAGGATGAACGTGCCGCCCGGCCCGCGTACGCGAATCCGGTCACCGGTGGAGAGCTTGGTGAGTGCCCGCCCGCTGCCGGAGTCGACGTTGGCGGCGATGCAGAGCTCGAAGCGCCCGTCCTTGCGTGCCGCCGTGGCGATCGAGTAGTAGCGGACGCGTTCGCTGGCGCCCGACGCGAGGACGAGGGCGACATGCTGTCCGGGTTCGTGCGCCTGCGGCGGTTCGTCGAGTGGTGCCAGCACGTAGCGCTTCACCGTCGGACTGAGCGGTCCGATGGCGACGATCGTGGCCAGGAACTCCTGCATGACCGGGACTCTAGCGGATCGGATGCATTGCATCCAGTGGACCCTGCGGTCGCGCTGACGGACGGTACCGATCGCACGGCGCGCCGGTCCGCCGTCGTGTCGCCGTACCGACGCCGCGACGGAAGCCGCGGCGGGTGCCGCGCCGCTTGACCCGCGTTGCCGGAACTTGATACGCTCATACAGGTTATATCGTCTCGAGAGCGATCACGGGCAGGCTCCCGCGAGCCCCAGCAGTCGCCGGCACCGGATCGCGCGCACGCCCGCCCGTCAACACTCGCCTCGGCGTCACGGTGACACGCGACGACGGCGGCGCGCGGGCGTCGAAAGAGCGGCACCGTGGTCAACCAGCATGCCCTGGTCCTGAACCGTGACTGGCTGCCGATCGACACCTGCTCGGTCCGGCGCGCCATCTGCATGCTCTACGTCGGGGCGGCGCGGGCCGTGGTGCCCGAGAGCTACCGCGCCTATGACTGGATGGGCTGGCTGTCACTCGACGTGCGCGACGGCGACCCCTGCATCCGTGCCGTGCAGTTCGCGATGCGCGTGCCGGAGATCGTGCTGCTGGTCGAGTACGACCGGTTGCCCAGCAAGCGCGTGGTCTTCTCGCGGCGCAACCTGTACCGCCGCGACCGCTACACGTGTCAGTACTGCGGGGCGCGCCCGGGGCGCAGCGACCTGAGCATCGATCATGTCCTGCCGCGCTCTCGCGGCGGACGCAGCACCTGGACCAACTGCGTCGTCGCCTGCAAGCGCTGCAACAAGCGCAAGGCGCACCGGACGCTGGCCGAATCCGGGCTCAGGCTGCGTCGCGAGCCGCGCGAGCCAGTCTGGGGGCCGCACATGACGCTCAACCTGAGCCAGCGGCGGATGAGCTGGGCGCCCTTCATGGCGACGCGCGGCTGGCCGGAAGAGATCGAGATCTGAGATCGACGGCGGGATCTCCCGCAACGGCCCCCCGGCCGTCCGACAGCCCGGTCAGACCTGGATGGGGGAGAGTGGAATGCCGCGCTTCGAGCGACAGGTGTTCATCTGCGTCAACGAGCGGCCCGCGGGACACCCGAAGGGCTGCTGCAGCGCCCGCGGCGGCCGGGAGGTGCGCGAGCGCTTCGCCGAGGAGCTCTTCCGGCGCGACCTGCGCGGCCGCTTCCGCGCCACGGTCTGCGGTTGCCTGGACCTCTGCGAGCGCGGCGTCGCCCTGGTGGTCTACCCCGAACAGGTCTGGTACGGCGGTGTCCGGCCGGACGACGTGCCGGAGATCGTCGAGCAGCACCTGCTCGGCGGCCAGCCGGTCGAGCGCCTGCGCATCGACGACCGCGAGTTCCAGCCGCCGACCCCGCCCGCCGACGCCTTCAGGATGGCGCCGCCGGGCGGCGGACGTTGATCGACGCGCCCGCCGCCCGCGCCAGGCGGGGCCGGTGCCCGGGTCACGACCCGGTCGCTACTGCAGGATGACCGCTTTCCGCACCCGGTCGTACCCCGGGGTCTCCAGGCGGTAGAGATAGACCCCCGCCGCCACCGCACGGCCGGCGTCGTTCCGTCCGTCCCAGGCGACCCGGTAGGGTCCCGCCTCCTGCGGGCCATGGACCAGCGTCCGCACCAGGCGGCCGCTCAGGTCATAGACGCGCAGCGTCACCGGTCCGTCGACCGCGATCGAGTAGCGGATCTCCGTCCGCGGGTTGAACGGGTTCGGCACGTTCTGGGCCAGCGCGTTCGGGTAGACCGGCGACGCCGCCTGCTCGACGCCGACCGAGACGCCGACCGACGTCGTGTCGCTCACCATCGCCACCGGCGCCGCCCGTCCCTGCGCCACCCAGGCATCGTAGAGTTCCTGTCCCAGCGTGTTGGTGTGATTCTCGTCGCGCAGGAACTCGACGTACTCCTTGGACGTCGACTGGTAGTAGAGGGTCACCTCGACGAAGCGAGCCTCGGTCGGCAGCACGTAGGTGGTCGTGTCCCAGTACTCGCCGTCATTGTAGGCGTGCCCCACCGGCGGCGACTGGATCGCCTCGAAGCCGGCGTTCGTGAAGCCGCGCGGCGGGATCCGGTTGTCGGCGAAGACCGAGTCGTTCAGCACGAAGTGGAACGACGGCCCGGCCGTGACTCCGACCAGCGCCCCCAGCCGTGACGAGATGCCGGGCTTGATCTCGTAGATCTTGGCGTCCGGGTCGTGCGTCAGGACACCGGTCGACGGATCGTAGGCGCCGGACTCGTAGACCTGCGCCTGTGACTCGTCGTAGGCGACGACGTTCAGCCAGATGCGCCGGCCCTCCGGGTAACCGGACGGTAGCTTGTGACCGGTCTCGTTGGTGACCTTGACGTCGACCGTCGGGTTGGCACCGGCCTGCCCCGGCACGAGCTCCAGCGTGGCGGCCAGCTGCAGCATGTCGATCGCGCGCTGCTTGGCGTCATCGAGCTGCTGCTGGTCGACCTCGCCCGGGTAGAACTCGGCGAGGATGTCGCCGATGAAGTGGTTGCCACCGGTCAGGTCGTGCAGCGGCAGGTCCGGCCGGACCGGAGCCTGGTTGTCATTGCAGCCACGGCCCTCGACGTCGCGCATGTGGCAGTCCTGACAGGTCGAGACGATGCCGTCGGGCTTGTTGCCG
>JASFRE010000546.1:0-3103 GCA_050115055.1 Candidatus Eiseniibacteriota bacterium
ACCTCATGAACTTGGATGTGACGACGCGACGCTGGGCCGGACAGGAGATCGAGCATCGCGCTCCCTCGGCGTCGTTCCTCGACGCCATCGCCGAGCTGATCGAGGGCGACGAACGACTGGTCGTTCTTTACGCCGACGGCGCCAGCCGGCTCGGTTTCTCCAATCTCGCCGCCGAGACGCCGGACCGGATCCTGGCCGGTGGCAGCGCCGAGCAGAACCTGGTGGGCATGGCGGTCGGTCTGGCGGCCCTCGGCAAGATCCCCGTCGTGGTGACCGGCGCGGTCTCGGCATCATTGACCGCGGCCCGATTGCTACTGCTGGAAGCGGCGCATGGCGACCTGCACATCGTGATCGCCGGTTTTCCGAGCGGTCTGGTGGACGGCGAGGGCGCGGTGGCGCACGGCCTCGTCGATCTCGCGACCTTCGGGGCGATGCCCCGGTTCCGCGTCGTCGCGCCGACCGATGCCGAGGAGACCGCGAAGGCGCTCATCACGCTCGTCGATGAGCCGGGCCCGGGCTACCTGCGATTGACCGACGAGCCGCGACCGGTGATCAACGGCCCGGACTCGCCCTTCGATCTGGGGCGCGCCGTGGTGCTGCGCGACGGCCAGGAGTTGACCCTCGTGGCGTGCGGGACCACGGTCTACGAGGCGCTCGTCGCCGCGGACCTGCTCGAGGAGCAGGGCACCAGCGCGCGGGTCGTGGCGGTGCACTCGATCGAGCCCTTCGACACGGCGACGATCGAGGCCGCCGCCCGCGAGACCGGTGCGCTGGTGGTCATCGAGGAGCACGGCCCACAGGGCGGGCTCGGTGCGCGGGTGGCAGCGCTCACCGGCTCGATCTTCCCGGTGCCGGTGGAGCATCTGCACACCGGTGCCGCCTTCATCGGCAGCGGTTCGATCGGCGCCATGCGCCAGATGCTCGGACTCGAACCGGCGCGCATCGTCGAGCTGGCACAGCGGGCAGCCCAGCGCAAGACATGACGTTGCCGGCCAGCGTGGCCCGGGGCCGGGCGCGCACGGCGACGGGGGAGCGGCGATGAACAGGTCGGAGGCGCGGCCGCAGATCCTCAAGCGGATCTCGATGTCGATCGTGCTGGTCTCCGATCTCGAGCGCTCCATCGCTTTCTATGGGGACTGCCTCGGCCTGTCGCTCATGACCCGCACCTCCGAGTGGGCCGAGTTCGACGCCGGATCGATCCACCTGGCACTGCAGGCCGGCGGTGACCCGGCCGCCGTGCGGGTCGACAATGCCGCCGGCAAGCTCAGCATCTCCTTCGAGGTCGAGGACATCGTCGGCGCCCACGAGGCGCTGGTGGCGCGTGGGGTCGAGTTCACACGGCCTCCGGCCGAGCAGGACTTTGGCATGCTGGCGGTCCTGCGTGACCCGGACGGCCTCGAGATCCTGCTCTTCGAGCGGCGCTAGGCCCTGGTGCCGGCGTCCCCTCCGGACCGTGTCGCCAGCCGGGAGGTCATGCCGTGCGGTCGACGGTCGTCCAGGCGTTCAGCCACAGCCGGATCGCGAGGTTCCTGCTCCTCGCGGTGCTGGCGATCGTCGCCGGAGCCGCGACCGGAGCCGCCACCGGCACCGCGGCGACGCAGCCGCTCTTCGGCCCGCCGAGCGAGACGCCGACCGGCGCCACGCCGCGTGACGTCGTCAGCGGGGATCTCGACGAGGACGGGCAGCCGGACCTCGTCGTCGCGAACTACGACGCGCAGAACGTCACGCTGCTGCTCGGCGACGGCGAGGGTGGTATCCGCACGCAGAGCGATCACTTCACCGGCAGCGGCCCGTGGTCGCTGGCCATCGCCGACCTCGACGCCGACGGGCACGACGACGTGCTCTGTGCCAACAAGGCCTCCGACGACATCGGCGTGCTGCTGGGCGGCGGCGACGGGACCCTGGCGGCGGTGCGCCGCTTCGCGGTCGGCGACCGCGCCTACTCCGTCGGTGTCGGCGACTTCGACGAGGACGGCAACCTCGACGTCGCCGTCGGGTGCTCGGCGAACGCCACCGAGGAGCGCCTGGTCTGGGTCATGCTCGGCGACGGCGCCGGCAACCTGGTCCGTGGCGACAGTTTCGCGCCGGGGATCACGCCGGAGGCGATCGTCGTCGAGGACCTCGACGGCGACGGGCACGCCGACATGGCCGTCGCCAGCAACCAGAGCGACGACGTGGTCGTGCTACGCGGCCTCGGTCACGGCGACTTCCAGACCCTGCCATCGCCGGCCGTCGGCGACGCGCCGGTCGACCTCGTGAGCGGTGACTTCGACCACGATGGCGAGCACGATCTCGTCACCGCCAACTTCGGCGCCTCCAGCCAGACGATGCTCTACGGGACGGGCAATGGCCAGTTCGCCGGCCGGCAGGACCACCCCGCCGGTCACGCGCCATTCGGTGTCGCGGTCGGTGACTTCGACGATGACCAGGATCTCGACGTCGTCGTCGCCGATGCCCTCGACGACGACATCGCCGTCTTCCTGGGCGACGGCGCCGGCGGTGTGCAGGAGGCTCGGCGCTTCACGACCGGCGCCGGCAGCGAGCCGCACGGGGTGGCGGTCGCCGATCTCGATCTCGACGGGATCGACGACGTCGCGATCGCCAACTGGGGCACCGACGGCGTCGCCATCCTGCTGAGCAGCGGTGTGCCGTCGCCGGTCGCGGTGTCACACGTCACCGCCCAGGCGCGCGCCGACGCCGTGCTGCTCGAGTGGGAGACCGCCTTCGAGCGCGACCACGCCGGCTTCTACCTGGAACGCAGCGAGACCGGGCCGCGGGGCGCGACCGGCCCTGGCGGCGCGGGCGACGACGGGACGGCGGCCTGGTCGCGGCTCGGCAGCGGGCTGGTCGTGGGACCGGGGCCGTACCGGTACGCGGACCGGACCGTCCGACCGTCCACCTCGTACGGCTACCGGTTGATCGCTGTCGATCGCCGCGGGGCGATCGAGATCGCCGCTTGCATCGAGGTGACGACGCCCGGTGCACACTCGCCGGAGGCCCTCTCGGCCGGGAACGGGGCGTGCGTGCGGCTCGTCGTCGCACCGGGGGCCTGGCCGGTCGAGCTGTCCTTCGAGCTCGCCGGGACGACCGACGCCCGGCTCGA
>JASFRE010000547.1:0-3088 GCA_050115055.1 Candidatus Eiseniibacteriota bacterium
TCGAGGTGCGCCTCGAGGGTCGCGAATCCCCCGATTACGATCTGGCCCGAGCGCTTGAGGCGCATGCCGAGCGCCGTGTCGAGCAGGTCCGACGAGGTCATGCCGCGGTGCACGAAGCGCCCCTCGGGCCCGAGGTGCTCGGTGACGCTGGTCAGGAAGGCGATGACGTCGTGGTGGATCGTGGCCTCGAGCTGGTCGATGCGAGCGATGTCGATGCGCGCGCCGCCCCGCACTGCCGCCGCCGTGCCGACCGGGACCTCCCCACGCTCCTCGAGCACCTCGAGGAAGCCGATCTCGACCTCGAGCCAGGTCTCGAACTTCGTCTGCTCCGACCAGAGGCGCCCCATCGCGGGTCGCGTGTAGCGTTCGATCACGGCTGCGGTCCTCCCGGCGCCGCGCGGCCGGCGACGCCCCCCGGCGAGCGGTGCGCTGCACCGGCCCGCCTCACCTGTCGTTCTCCGCCGGCGCCAGCTCGACGACGATCTCCACCTGGCGCCGCTCGCCGTCGCGCTCGATCTCGAGATCGAGCCGATCGCCGACGCGCGCGCCGAAGATGATGCGCTGCGCCTCCGCCGGCTGGCTGACCGCCTTGCCGCCGACGGCACGGACGATGTCGCCGACCCGCACCCCGGCCCGGTCCGCAGGGCTCGACAGATCGATGGCCATGACCACGAGACCCCGCCGGTCGCTGATGTCGAGCAGCTCGGCCAGGTAGGGCGTGATCTCCTGCACCGAGATACCGATCCAGATGTCGCGCACGTGTCCGTAGTGCACCAGCTCGTCGACCACGCGCCGCACGGTGTTGATGGGGATGGCGAAGCCGATGCCCTCCGAGCCGCCGGACTGCGTGAAGATGAAGGTGTTGATGCCGATCACGTCGCCGCGTCCGTTGACCAGGGGACCGCCCGAGTTGCCGGGGTTGATGGCCGCGTCGGTCTGGATCATGCGCTTGTAGATGCCGCCCTGCGCGGTCGCGCGGATGTCGCGCCCGACCGCCGAGATCACCCCGGCGGTCACCGTCGGCTGCGTGTCGTTCAGCATGAAGCCGAACGGGTTGCCGATGGCGATCGCCCACTCCCCGACGACGAGGTCGTCCGAGTCGCCGAGCGGGCAGGATTGCAGCTCCTCGCCATCGACCCGGATCACCGCCACGTCGTAGGCGGAGTCGGCGCCGATCAGCTCGCCCTCGAGCTCGCGCCCGTCGGCGAGGGTGACACGGATCTCCTCGGCGTCCCGCACCACGTGTTCGTTGGTGACGACGAGACCGTCCGGATCGATCAGCACGCCCGAGCCCAGCCCCGGCGTCCACTGCCGGCGCCGCGGCAGGTGGTCGCGGAAGAACTGATCGAACCAGCTGTCGCCGGGCCAGCTGCGCAGCGTCTGGGCCCGCAGGGTGGCGATCGACACCACCGCCGGGCCGGCGATCTGCGCCGCGCGCACGATGGCGTTCTGTCGCGACGCGTCGAGCTCGGCGATGTCGGCGTCGGTGCGTGCCGCGACCGGCGTCATCGTGCCGACGAGCGCCCAGGCGGCGACTCCCAGCGCGGCCACGGCGGGCGCGAACGCCACCCGACCGGCGCGCGCCGCCCCTGGCGACGCGACCCTCGGGGCCCCTCTCCCGTCGATGGTGCGACGCATGCTCGTTTGACTCCTCCGGCGCCCGCCGCGCCAGCGCTCAGCGCGACGCGGCCTGGCGCGCCTCGACCTGTTTCCAGTCGGCGAGGAAGCGCTCGAGACCGACATCGGTCAACGGGTGCTTCCACATCTGCTGGAGCACCTTCCAGGGCATGGTGACGATGTCGGCACCGGCGAGTCCGGCCTCGATGACGTGCAGCGGACTGCGGACCGACGCCGTCAGGAGCTCCGCCTCGAAGTCGTAGTTCTCGAAGACGGCGCTGATCTCGCGGATCAGGTCCATGCCGACATGACTGACGTCGTCCAGGCGCCCGACGAACGGACTGATGAAGGTTGCCCCGGCCTTGGCGGCCAGGATCGCCTGGCAGGTAGAGAAGACCAGCGTGCAGTTGGTGCGGATGCCCTCCTGGCGGAGCTGGTGGATCGCCTTCAGTCCGTCGCGCAACATCGGGATCTTGACGACGATGTTCGGGTGGATGCCTGCCAGCTCACGCGCCTCGGTCAGCATCCCGTCGTAATCGGTCGCCACCACCTCGCCGCTCACCGGACCATCGACGACCGTGCAGATCGCATGCAGGATGTCCCGGAACGCTCCCTCCTCGCGGGAGACCAGGGTCGGGTTCGTGGTGACGCCGTCGAGCACGCCGAGATCGGCGGCCTCGCGGATCTCGCTCAGGCTGGCGGTATCCAGGAAGATCTTCAACTCGACTCTCCTTGTGCCTCGCGCGCGATCCACTCCGGATCGCGCGCCCGTGAGTCGCCGCGCCCTCCGGCGCCCCCCGCCGCGTCGCCGTCCCGGACGTCCCGGACGGCGCGGGCGCGCCGGGCGCGCCGGCACTCAGCCGGACGGCGCCGCGTGCGCCTCCTCCCAGCCGGCGCCGGCACCGTAGCCGACGCCCGCCAGGTAGAGTCCGCCGGCGCTGACCGCGGCCGGCCGCAGCGTCTCCGCGGCGCCGGACAGCCGCGCGGCCAGCTCGGTCGGCGGCCGGCGCCCGCGCCCGATCTCGATCATCGTGCCGACCAGCATGCGCACCATGCGCATCAGGAAGCGGTCGGCGCTGATCGTGAAGCGCCATCCTCCGCGCCATGTCGACCAGCCAGCGCGCTCCACGTCGCACAGTCCCCCGGCGATGTCGCCGGCGCGGACGGCGAAGGGCCGGAAGTCGTGCTGGCCGCGCAGACTGCGCGCCGCGGCCTGCATCGCCGCGAGGTCGAGCGATCCCCGGACCGGGCCCGTGTAGCGGCTCGTGAACGGCGACGGCCGATCGGCCACGAGGTAGACGTAGTGCCGCCGCCGCGCATCGTAGCGCGCATGAAACCCGTCCGCACTGCGCACGATGCGCCGCAGCGCCAGGTCACGCGGCAGCAGGGCGCGCAGCGCGCGTCCCAGCCGGTGCGGCGCCAGCTCGCGACGCGCCTCGGCGTGCGCCACCTGGCCGGTGGCGTGCACGCC
>JASFRE010000548.1:0-3087 GCA_050115055.1 Candidatus Eiseniibacteriota bacterium
TGTCGAACCCGGCGTGTCGCTCTCGAACCGCGAGGGGGGCGTCGACCCGCGCGCACCGGCCAACCTGGCGCTCAACGTGCTGGCCTGCATCGGCAACCGGGCACGGGTCGTGTCGGGCGACGCCAAGGGCGAGCTCGGCTACGTGACCGGCAAGCACGGCGGCATTCACCACGTCCTGGTCGACTTCCCGGAGACGGTGCTCGAGCGGCTGGTGATCGGCGACCGGATCCAGATCACGGCCTGCGGCCAGGGCCTCGAGCTGCTCGACCATCCCGACGTCCTCATCATGAACCTGGCACCGGAGCTCCTGGAACGGCTCGGCTTGGCGGAGGACGGCGAGCGCCTCGCGGTACCGGTCACTCACATCCTCCCGGCCAAGCTCATGGGCTCGGGCTACGGTCAGGCGGAGGCGGCGAGCGGTGACATCGACATCCAGCTCTTCGATCCGCGAGAGCTCGAGGCGCACGGTCTCGCCACCCTGCGCTTCGGCGACTTCGTCGCCATCCGGGACATGGCCGCCGAGCACGGGCGGGTCTACCTGGGTGGCGCGGTCACCATCGGCGTCGTCGTCCACTCGCGGTCTGACGTCGCCGGTCATGGGCCCGGAGTGACGGCGATCGCCTCGTCGCGGCGCGGCGCGCTCGTGCCCCGCGTCGATCCGAACGCCAACCTGAAGCGTCTGCTGGACGGCGGCTGACGCACCCTGGACGGTCCATGATCCCCGCGACCCAGTTGCCCGGCGATCCGCCCCGCATCCTCCACTTCCTCGCCGTCACCGAGCTCGGCGGCACCGAGCTCGGCGTTCTCGAATACCTGCGCGCCCAACCCGCCTACCACCACCGGGCGCTCTTCTTGCTGCCACGCGGCCCGGCCTGCACGCTCTACGAGGAGGCCGGCGTCACCACCGCCTGTCTCGGCCTCGGCCAGCGCGGCTGGCCGGCGGTGCGCCGCGCCCTGGCCCGCGAGCTCGCCGCCGTGAACCCCGACCTGGTCCACGTCTACGGTCTCAGACCGAGCCTCCTCATGCGCATCCGTCGACGCCGACCGCCGCTCGTCCAGTCGGTGCACTCGCTCGACGTGCATCGTCCGGCCTGGCAGGCCTGGCTGGATCGGCTGACCGCGCGCCGCGTCGATCGCTACATCACCAACTCGCGCGCCGGTGCCCGCTACCTCGAACGGCACCGTGGCGTGCCGGCGGGCCGCGTCGACGTCGTGGAGAACGGCATCGACGTCGACCGCTTCGCGGCCGCGGCCGGCCGGCGTCAGGCGACGCGCGACGCGCTCGCCGTGCCGGAGGGGCGGACCGCGATCCTCACCGTCGCCAACCTCCGCGCCCCCAAGGGGCTCGACGTGCTGGTCGGCGCCGCCGCCCGGCTGCGGGACGCCGGGCTCGACCTGGTCTGGCTGGTGGCCGGCAGCGGCCCGGAGGAAACGGCGCTGCGCGCGGCGCTGGCCGCCGCCCGCCTCGAGGAGCGCGTCCGCCTGCTCGGCTTCCGGCGCGACGTGGCGGAGCTCCTGGCGGCGAGCGACCTGGTCTGCCTGACCTCGCGCCGCGAGGGCGTACCGGTGTCGATCCTCGAGGCGATGGCGGCCGGCCGGCCGGTGGTGGCGACCAGGGTGGGCGGGGTCGCCGAGCTGGTCGAGGACGGCGTCACCGGCCTGCTGGTCGAGCCGGGCGACGCCGGCGCGGTGAGCACCGCGCTCGCCGCCCTCGTCCGCGACCCGGGACGGCGACGGCGGCTGGGTGAGGCGGCGGCCCGCCGTGCACACGGTCGCTACCGGACCGAGCGCGCGGCGGCCGCCATCGCGACGGTCTACGAGCGTCTCCTCGGTGGGTGACCGGGGCGCTGGCGGTCCACGCGCGCGGCGGGCAGCACGGGTCGAGACGGCGGCGTGCCGCTACCGCAAACCGACCTGCGGCTCCTGCAGCCCGGTAGCGCGCTCCCGCAGCTTTTCGAGCATGTCCGTGGTCATCGACGCCAGGTTGTACTCCGGCATCCAGCCCCAGTCCTCGCGCGCCGCCCGATCGTCGATCGACTGCGGCCAGGAGTCGGCGAAGCCCTGACGCTCGTCCGGCTCGTAGGTGCAGGTGAACTCGGGGATGTGGCGCCGGATCTCGTTCGCCAGCTCGCCGGCCGAGAAGCTCATCGACGCCACATTGTAACCGCCGTGGAAATTCAGGTTCTCGATCGGAGCCTCCATGAGCTCGATCGTCGCCCGGATGCAGTCGGGCATGTACATCATCGGCAGCACGGTGTCGGCACTCACGAAGCAGGTGTAGCGTCGGTGCCGGATCGCCTCGCGGAAGATCTCGACCGCGTAGTCCGTGGTCCCGCCGCCGGGCGGGGTCAGGTGGGAGATGATCCCGGGGTAGCGCAGGCCGCGCGCGTCGATCCCGTAGCGCCGGAAGTAGTAGTCGCAGAGCAGCTCGCCGGCCACCTTGGTGATGCCGTACATGGTCGTCGGCTGGAGCCAGGTGACCTGGGGCGTCTGCTGCTTGGGGGCGTCGGGGCCGAAAACGGCGATGCTCGACGGACACAGGACCTGCTCGAGGTCGCGGGTGCGGGCCACCTCGAGCACGTTCCAGAGCCCGCCCATGTTGACCTCCCAGGCGCGTCCTGGGTTCTTCTCGCCGGTCGCGGAGAGGATCGCCGCCAGGTGGACGATGCGGCCGACGCGGTGCTTCTGGACGAGTTCTGCGAGGCGGGCGGCATCGGTGACGTCGCAGCACTCGAACGGGCCGCTGTCGTCGAAGTCCTCCGGCACCTCCTCGCGAATGTCGGCGGCGACGACCTGTCCGCCGCCGTGCCGCCGTCTGAGCTCGACGATCAGCTCCGAGCCGATCTGCCCGAGCGCACCGGTCACCAGGATCCTCGTCCGGTCGTTCATGCCGCTCCTCCCCGCGTCTCCGCGCACCGTCACCGGCGGCGTCGCCCGGGGGACGCCGCCTCGCCGGCCGACACGGCTGGCCGATGCCGTGCGGCGCGCGCCGGCGGCGCGGATCGATGAGTATAGCACGGACGGGCGGCGGCACGACACGCGGCAGGCCCTCCACGACGCGGCGCACCAGCGCCGGGCGACGCTTGG
>JASFRE010000549.1:0-3087 GCA_050115055.1 Candidatus Eiseniibacteriota bacterium
GACCGCGAGCTGGCCTACATCGACCTGCCGCTCGACTACCGCGACGGGGCCGACGCCGCGCGCGGGCCGGAGGTGCGTCTGAGCGCGGAGTTCGCCGGCCGCAGGCACGAGTGGCAAGGCCGCATCGTGCGCACCGAGGGCGAGATCGACCCGCAGAGCCGCATGGTGAACGCCGTGGCACGGGTCAAGGACCCTTACGGCCGGGGCGAGCGGCCCGACAGGCCGCCGCTGGCCGCCGGAATGTTCGTCGAGGCGGAGATCCTCGGGCACACCGCGCGAGGCGTGGCGGTGATTCCGCGGTCGGCCCTGCGTGAAGGAGACCGCGTGCTGCTGGTCGACGACCAGGACCGCCTGCGCTTCCGCCACGTGGACGTGCTGCGCGCGACGCGCGAATCGGTGATCGTCCGCGACGGGCTCGCCGACGGCGACCGCGTCTGCCTCTCGCCGCTGGTGGCGGTGACCGACGGGATGCGCGTCCGCACTACCGTAACCGACGACGCCGCCCCCGCGGACGACGCCGACGACGACGCGAGAGCCTCGTGATGCGGGGGACCATCGCCTGGTTCGTCCGCAATCCGGTCGCCGCCAACTTGATGATGCTGCTGACCCTGGCGGGCGGCCTGCTGACCGTCACGGCGGTCAAGCAGGAGGTGTTCCCCGAGTTCGCCCTCGACCTGATCACCGTTTCCGTGGAATACCGCGGCGCGGCGCCGGCGGAGGTCGAGGAGGGCGTCTGCGTCCGTATCGAGGAAGCGATCCAGGGCCTCGACGGCGTCAAGCGCGTGACCTCGACGGCGGCCGAGGGTGTCGGCACGGTGGCGGTGGAGCTGTTGCTCGACGCCGACGCGCGCAAGGTGCTCGACGACGTCAAGTCCCGCGTCGACGCGATCGACACCTTCCCCGCCGAGACGGAGAAGCCCGTGGTCCGCGAGATCACCAACAGGCGCCAGGTGATCGACGTCGCGGTGTGGGGCGACGCCGACGAGAAGTCGCTGCGCGAGCTGGCGGAGCGGGTGCGCGACGAGCTGGCGGTGCTCCCCGAGATCACGTTGGTGGAGATGGCGAACGCCCGCCCCTACGAGATCTCGATCGAGGTCTCGGAGGACGCGCTCCGCCGCTACGGCCTGACGTTCGACGAGATCGCCACGGCGGTGCGCCGCGGGTCGCTCGACCTGCCCGGCGGCTCGGTGAAGACCCGCGGCGGCGAGGTCCTGCTGCGCACCAAGGGACAGGCCTACCACGCCCGGGAGTTCGAGGAGCTGGTGCTGATCTCGCGGCCCGACGGGACGCAGCTGCGGCTCGGCGAGGTGGCCACGGTGATCGACGGCTTCGCCGACACCGACCAGGCCACGCGGCTCGACGGCAAGCCCGCGTTCCTGGTGGAGGTCTTCCGCGTGGGCGACCAGGACGCCCTCGGCATCGCCGACGCCGTCTACCGCTACATCGAGTCGGCGGGAGAGCGCATGCCGGCGGGCGTGCACCTCTCCCCGTGGCAGGACGCCGCGCGCATCCTGCGCTCGCGACGCGACCTGCTGCTGCGCAACGGGGTCGGCGGCATCGTGCTTGTGTTCCTCGCGCTGGCGCTGTTTCTGCGCTTCCGGCTCGCGTTCTGGGTCGTCGCCGGCATGTTCATCTCGTTCATGGGCGCGATCTGGATGATGCCGATGCTGGACGTGTCGGTGAACATGATCTCGCTGTTCGCCTTCATCCTCGTGCTCGGCATCGTCGTCGACGACGCCATCGTCGCCGGCGAGAACATCTACTCCCATCAGCACCGTCACGGCGACGGCGTGCGCGGATCGGTGGAGGGTGCGCAGGAGATCGCCGTGCCCGTGGTCTTCGCCGTCTTGACCACGGTCGCGGCGTTCGTGCCGCTGACGATGGTCGCCGGCACGATCGGGAAGGTGATGCGGGTGATCCCGCTGATCGTGATCCCCTGCCTGCTCTGGTCGTTGATCGAGTCGCTCTGGATCCTGCCCTCGCACCTGTCGCACTACCGGCACAAGTCGCAGAGCGCCGAGGGCGAGCGTGGGATCCGCGGTACGTGGCGGCGCTTCCAGTATCGCTTCGCGACCCTGGTGAAGCGCTTCGTCGACCGTTTCTACTCGCCGGTGCTCGAGCTGGCGCTGCGCTGGCGCTACACCACGCTCGCCATCGGCGTGGCCACCCTGCTGGTCACCGGAGGGCTGGTGCTCGGCGGTTACGTACGCTGGGTGTTCTTCCCCGACGTGGAGGCGGACTACGTGTCGGCCGCGGTGACCATGCCTCCCGGGACGCCGGCGGAAGTCACCTCGGAGGCGGTGGCCCAGCTCGAGCGCGGGGCAGCTCAGGTGCGGCGCGAGCTGGAGCGGGAATCCGGCAAGGACCCGTTCCTGCGCGACATCTCCGCCATCGGCGAGCACCCGTTCTCCCGCGCCCAGTCGCAGAACGCCGGCGGCTATGCGGCGCGGGACGTTTCGTCGAATCTGGGCGAGGTGACGATCGAGCTGCTGCCCGCGGAACGGCGCAAGGTGGGCGCCAAGACCGTCGCCGACCGCTGGCGCGAGGCGACGGGACCGATTCCCGACGCCATCGACCTGACCTTCACCGCCTCGTTGTTCTCTCCCGGAGACGACGTGGACGTCCAGCTCACCGGTCCCGACATCGACGAGCTGCGCGGCGTCGCCGAGCGGCTGAAGCAGCGGCTCGCGGGCCTCGCCGGGGTCTACGACATCAGCGATTCGTTCCGTCCCGGCAAGGAGGAGCTCGAGCTGGACATCCTCCCCCAGGCGGAGCTCTCGGGGCTCACGCTCGCCGACCTCGGCCGGCAGGTGCGCCAGGCGTTCTACGGCGAGGAAGCGCAGCGCATCCAGCGCGGCCGGGACGACGTGCGCGTGATGGTCCGCTACCCGCAGCAGGCGCGCCGCTCGCTGGGTGACCTGGAATCGATGCGCGTGCGCACTCCCGACGGACGCGAGGTGCCGTTCTCCGAGGTGGCGCGGGTGCAGTCGGGGCGCGGCTACGCCACGATCAAGCGCGTCGATCGCCGCCGCGCGATCAACGTGACCGCGGACGTGGACCCCGCGCTGGCGTCGGCCCGGGACATCA
>JASFRE010000550.1:0-3081 GCA_050115055.1 Candidatus Eiseniibacteriota bacterium
GGATGACCAGGGTCAGGTTGCTGCCGATCTCGAGCGAGCGATCACGACGATCCTCGCGGCATTCGATCAGGGGACTCACGAAACCCGACAGGTGCGACCGCAGAAGCTGGGGCTGCTGGAGCGAGACGGCGCCACGATAGCGGATGTCCGGATCGTCCTCGGCCGCCAGGCCCCCGGTCTGGGTCAGACCGGACACGGTGATGACCCGAGCGTCGCCGACGACGTCGCGATGACTCCAGCGCACCTCGCCAGACGCCGGCTTGCGGACGTGCACCTGGCCGGCGAGCCGCGGCGCTGTCGCGGGCGGCAGGAGCGGTGTCAGCGCGGACAGGGGCAACTGCTCGGCCGTGGCGGTGAGCGCCATCGCCGCGGACGGTCCGGAGTCGGACACCGCAGGGCAACCGGGCCCCGCGACCCCGGCCTGACGCGGCAGGACTCCGACCAGCGTCAGAGAGTCGCCGCCGGGAGCGACGATCGCAGCGGCCAGCGCCGGACGGCCGCTTGACGCTCCCCGGGGCCGGTGATAGCGTTCAACGATTCCGGATCGGTCGACGCGGCGGCGCTCGGTCTGCCCGCCTCCGGGCATCCGAGAGGTCGCCTCCTTTTTGCGTCCGCGCTACCGGCGCCGCTGCCGGCCCAGTTCGGCGCACCCTCCCGCGAGATACGACAGTGACCCCTCTCGCATCCGACCAGGGACCTGCCGGGTCGCCCGGCATCGGCGTCATCGGCGCCGGCGCCTGGGGGCGCAACCTGATTCGCAACTTCGCCGCCCTCGGCTGCCTGCGGGTGATCGCCGACAGCCAGCCGGCCGTCCTCGAGACGATGTCCGCCCTCTACCCCGGCGTGCGCACGACGTGCGACCCCGGCGAGCTGTGGGCGGACGGGACGGTCGACGGCGTCGTCGTGGCGACCACCTCGTCGTCCCACGCCGGGCTGGCGCGGGGCGCGCTCGAGGCCGGCAAGCACGTCATGGTCGAGAAGCCGCTGGCGCTGTCGGTGGAGGATGCCGAGGGGCTGGTCACGGCGGCGGCCGCCGCCGGGCGCATCCTGATGGTGGGACACCTGCTCGAGTACCATCCGGCGGTCGACATGCTGCGGGATCTGGTGCGCGGCGGCGAGCTCGGCGAGGTCTACTACGCCTATAGCCAGCGCGTCAACCTCGGCAAGATCCGCCAGGACGAGAACGCGCTCTGGAGCTTCGGACCGCACGATCTGTCGATCATCCTCGATCTCTTCGGCGAGCACCCCGAGCGCGTCAGCGCCACCGGGCGTGCCTTTCTGCAGCCGGGGCTCGAGGACGTGGTCTTCGTGAGCCTCATGTTCCCGGGCCGCAAGCTGGCCAATCTGCAGCTCAGCTGGCTCGATCCGCACAAGCTGCGTCGCCTGACCCTGGTCGGCAGCCAGCGCATGGTGGTGTTCGACGACATGGAGGCGGCGGAGAAGATCCGGATCTACGACAAGGGCGTGTCGGGTGCCGAGGCCGGGAGGATCGTCGACTACAAGGAGTCGTTGACGCTGCGTTTCGGGGAGATCCGGATCCCGCGCGTCGCCATGCGGGAGCCGCTCAGGATCGAGTGCCAGGAGTTCCTGCGGGCGATCGAGAGCGGCCGGCCGCCGCGCTCCGATGGCCTCGACGGGCTGCGCGTGGTCAGTGTCCTGGAGGCGGCCCAGCGGTCGCTGGAACGCGGCGGGGTTCCGGTCGAACCGGTCGTGCCGGCCGTCGCGGACCTCTCCAGCAGGGCGTGAGGCAGACACCGTAACGCACTGTGGGATAGTTTGCTACGGGGGTAGCAGGTGAGTCAGACGTCTGGCCCGACGGTCCAGGTCATCGACGCCTCGGCGGCGATCGACAGCGGCGTGGCACTCGGCAGCCATCTGCGGATCGGTGCGGGCGTGGTGATCGGTGCCGGCTGCGAGATCGGGGACGGCGTGGTCATCCACGACGGCACGCAGGTGGGTGCCGGCGTGCGGATCGACGACCATGCGGTGCTCGGTAAGCGCCCGATGCGGGCGGCGCTCAGCGCCGTGACCCGCGACGACGCGTTGCCGCCGCTCGAGGTCGGCGACGGATGCATCATCGGGACCGGCGTCGTCCTGTACCGGGGGGCGCGCCTCGGCGCGCGGGTGCTGGTCGCCGATCTGGCGTCGGTGCGCGAGCGCGTCGAGATCGGTGACCGGACGATCGTCGGGCGCGGCGTGTCGGTCGAGAACGACTGCACGATCGGCCGCTACGTGAAGCTCGAGACGGGCTGCTACATCACGGCCTACTCGACGATCGCGAATCGTGTCTTCGTCGCCCCGATGGTGGTGACGACCAACGATCGCTTCATCGGACGCACCGAGGAGCGATTGAAGCACTTCAAGGGAATCACCGTCGCCCGCGGCGGTCGGATCGGGGCCGGCGCCGTCCTGTTGCCGGGACTGCGCGTCGGCGCCGATGCGCTGGTGGCCGCGGGTTCGGTGGTGACGCGCGATGTCCCCGACGGCGCGATCGTCATGGGGGCGCCGGCGCGCGTCGTGCGCGATGTGCCTACGGAGCAGCTGCTCGACCAGCAAGTCTGGGACGACGTGCGCTCCGGCGAGAGCTGAGGCGGCAAGGTCGCCTCGGCGCGAGAGTGAGTCATCATGAACGACCATGAGAGACCGGATGAGCAGGCCGCCCCGGCGGGCGGGTCGGACGAGACCACGACGGGTGTGACATCGGCGAGCGACTCGCGGCCAGCGCCGGAGACGTCGCCGGAGCCCACCCCCCAGCCTCCCACCGAGGCACCGCACGAGCCGTCACCGGAGCCGTCTTCCGGTCCACCGTCGGCGGCACCGCACGAGCCGTCCCCCGCGTCTGAGTCGGGACCGCCGTCGGAGGCAGCGAACGAGCCGTCCCCCGCGTCTGAGTCGGGACCGCCGTCGGAGGCAGCGGCGGGGGCGGCGGCCGGTGCGACCAGCGCCGGTACCGCCAGCGCGCCGCCCGCCACGGGCCGGCCGGCCGGTGACGGCACGCCCCGCCACGGCGGGGAGGGGACCCCGTCCGAGCCGCGACGGTCGCGCTCGCGACGCGGCGGCCGCAAGCGCTCCGGGCGCAAG
>JASFRE010000551.1:0-3075 GCA_050115055.1 Candidatus Eiseniibacteriota bacterium
GCGCCCTCTCCGTGGCCGAGGTCCTGGCGCGACGCCTCTTCCCGAGCCGCGTCCGGCTTCCCGAGCGCCTGGCGGTCTACTACCGGCGGGAGACCAGGACCCGGGCGATCCCGAACCCGACTCGACACGCGCTCCGATACGCGTTCTAGCTAGCGTCCAACCCCCGACTCACGCCAAACGAACACGGGGCCAGGTCATCCGCTCTCGATGCAAGGGGAGTCGTCTAGGGACACAATGATCGAGGCACGAATCAGGGGACACGCAGGCAGTCGTGCAGGTGGATCACACCGGTCGGTCGCTTCTCCCCATCGACCACGATCAACGACGTGATCGGCCCCGGGAGGTTCTCCTCCATCCTCCGCACTGCCTCGGCGACCAGCGCCTGGCCACCGATGGTGCGCGGGGAGCGACTCATGAAGCTCTCCACGGCACGATCGAGTGGCGCATCGTTCTCGAGCAGGATGCGCTTCAGGTCGCCGTCGGTGATGACGCCGGCCAGCCGGCCCTGCGCGTCGACGATCGTCGTCATGCCGAGGCGCTTGGAGACGATCTCACCGAGCGCATCGCGCAGGGTCGTGCCGACTGCGACGCGCGGTAATGCCGATCCCCGGTGCGCGATCTCGCCGACGCGTGTCGACGCCGAGCGTCCGATGACGCCGCCCGGGTGGAGGAATGCGAAGTCCTCGGCAGCGAAGCCGCGCCGGACGAGAAGGGCCACGGCCAGCGCGTCACCGACCACCATCGACACGGTGGTCGACGAGGTCGGCACGAGTCCCCAGGGACTGGCCTCCGGGGCGTGCCCGGTCTCGATGACGACGCTCGCGCCGCTGCCAAGTTCGGAATCGGCACGTGCCGTCACCGCGATGACCGGGATGTCGAGGCGGCCGAGAAGCGGCAGGAGCCGGCAGATCTCCGCCGTCGCCCCGCTGTTCGAGAAGACCAGCGCGGCGTCGCCGGACCGGATGAGCCCGAGGTCGCCATGCATGGCGTCGGCGGGATGTACGAAGAAAGACGGCGTGCCGGTCGACGTCAGCGTCGAGGCGACCTTGGCAGCCACCTGTCCGGACTTGCCAACGCCGACCACGATGAGGCGCCCCTCGATGTCGAGCAGCAGCTCGACCGCACGATCGAAGCTCGCGCCGAAGCGCTCGCCCAGCGCCACCACCGCGCCCGCTTCACGCTCGGCGACGGTGCGAGCGATGGCGTGGGGGGGCAGCCCGCGCAGCCGCTCGAGGGTGAATTCCTCGCCGGTCGCCTCGCTCATGCGTCCGTCTCACGCTCGCGCTGCACTCGGTTCAACCACATGACGACCTCGACGGCCTCGCGCACCGCGCCGTGTCCACCCGGCGAGCGGGTGACGATGTGCGCCAGCCTGAGCGCCGGCACGGCGGCATCACGTGGCGCGATGGCGAGACCGACGGCTCGCATCGCCTTGAGGTCGACCAGGTCGTCACCCATGAACGCCACCTCAGAGAGATCGAGTTCGCGCGCCGCGCAGACACGCTCCACGACCGATAGCTTGTCGGCGATTCCCTGCTCCGCCTCGACGCCGAGTTCGGCGGCCCGGCGCCGCACCGCCTCCGAGTCGCGGAAGGTGACGAGCATGAGCTCGAGATCGACGCGGCGCGACAGGTACGAGGCGGTGCCATCGCGAGCGGCGAAGCGCTTGAGCTCGCCGGCCTCTCCCAGGAGGATGCCACCATCGGCGAGAACGCCATCGACGTCGAGAAAGAGGAGGCGGATCGGCCGTGCGAGCGTGTCGAGCCTGTCGACAGTCATGTGCCGACCCCGGTGCCGGCGAGCCAGCTGTGGAGCGCCCGGAGCTCGCCGAGCAACGACTCGACTTCGGCCAGCGGCAGCTGCGTCGCGGCATCGGAGCGCGCGCGTGCCGGCTCGGGATGCGTTTCCAGGAAGACGACGTCGGCGCCGGCCGCGATGGCGGCGCGGGCCAGTGGTCGCGCCATCGTGCGGTCGCCGCCGGTCACCGGACCGCCCGGCCGCTGCAAGCTGTGCGTCATGTCGAAGACCGTGAGGGCGTCGAGCTGGCGGAGCTGGGCGAAGGAGCGCATGTCCACCACCAGGTCGCCGTATCCGAAGGTCGTGCCGCGCTCGGTCAAGAGGACGCCCGGACAGCCGCCGGCGCGCAGCTTGTCGACCGCGCCCCGCAGGCCGGCCGGAGCCAGGAACTGCCCCTTCTTGACGTTGACCGGTCTGCCCGTCCGGCCGGCCACCTCGAGGAGCGGCGTCTGCCGGCAGAGGAAGGCCGGGATTTGCAGGAGGTCGAGCACCCTGGCCGCGCTCTCGACCTCGGCGCTCTCGTGCACGTCGGAGGTCACCGGCAGCCCCGTCGCCTCGCGCACCGCAGCCAGGATCTCCAGCCCCGCCACCTGCCCCGGTCCGCGAAATGACTCGCGTGAGGTCCGGTTCTCCTTGGCGTAGGAGGTCTTGAAGACGAGGGGCAGATCGAGGCGACCGGCGATGCGGGCCAGCTCGTGCCCCACCTCCAGGCAAAGTCCGCGGTCCTCGGCGACGCATGGCCCCGCAATGACGCCGAGACGTCCGTCACCGAAGCGGGTCTGTCGATCGATGGAGACGATCACCTGGGTACCTCGATCCCTCGCCACCGTTGTGTCCGTCCATCCCTCGCCACCGTTGTGTCCGTCGATCCCTCGCCACCATCACGGTGCGGCGCCCGCGTTGTGGCGCCGACAGCGCTACAGCGCCGCCGGATCCAGCGCCTGGTGGGGGTTGCCGGACGGCTGCGCGCCCGACTCCTCGCGGCGACGGGCGATCGCCGCCGCCACGAAGGCCCGGAAGAGCGGGTGCGGACGTCGCGGACGGGAACGTAGCTCGGGGTGGAACTGCACGGCAACGAACCAGGGATGTGCCGGGATCTCGAGGATCTCGACCAGGCCGGAGTCGCTCACCCCGGCCACGCGCATGCCGTGTTTCTCGAAGATCTCGCGGTAGTCGTTGTTGAACTCGTAGCGGTGCCGGTGGCGCTCGAGGACCGTCTCTGCTTGGTAGGCAGCGGCGGCGCGGGTACCTGGCACGAGGTGGCAGGTGTAGCCGCCG
>JASFRE010000552.1:0-3071 GCA_050115055.1 Candidatus Eiseniibacteriota bacterium
GGTCGCGTCGGCGACCGCCAGATTGAGCGCCGGGTCGGCAGACCAGGCTGCCTCGGCGGTGGCGCTGGCACCGGCGATCAGGACGACGGCGACGATGAGCGGGATCCCGGCACGGACGACGGCACGGATCGGGACGGCGGCCGGACGTGGGGTCCGGTGAACCTGGAGCGTGCGAGCGTTTGACATGGTGGCCTCCCAGGCATGTGGATCTCATGAGCATACACCCGCGGTGGTCCAGCGGTCGAGGCGCGGCTCCGGCGCAGCGAGCCACGGGGCACCGGACCGTGGCCGCGAGACCTTGCGCACGACCACGCGATCTGCAAGCGCCAGGTCAGACTGCAACTCGGATTCCGGGACGGAGTCGTGAGAATGCACGCCCCGTCGATGGTGTGAGGCGAACCGCATCGCCCGGGGCGTCGGGACCGGCGGCGAGGCGAGCGCGGCGTCGGGTCCGGAGCCCAGCTGTCGACCGCCCCGATGGGGCAGTCGCCCCGCGCAGCGTCGTGAACGCCCCGCTTGCCCCCGTCACACTCAACCCGGGACATGCGGGGCCGATATCGAGACAGGCGGCGCATCATCATGCGCCAGACGTCTCGCGGCGGAACGCGATGACGCTCTCGGCCCTCGCGCCTGTGGAGTTCACGAGCGCGTCACTGCATCGACCGCTCATCCGCCCGTCGCACGCAGGAGGCCAACATGTCGGAGACCAACATGTCACGACTCAGAGTGTCCCCACATCGAATCCTGGCCATGCTCGTGGTCTGCGCGCTCGTTCTGCTCGTGGGCTGCGACGACTCGCAGGTCAACCCGACCGGCCAGGCCGACGTGGTCCTCAGCCGCGGCACGCTCGACGTTGCCGGCAGCCAGCTCGGGGCGCCGCTGCTCGCCGAGGCCGCTCTGTCGCTCGACATGGTCGAGTCGATCGACGTGACGTTGACCGAGGTCCAGGTTCTCGCCCTCGGCGATGACGAGAGCGAGGAGGGCGACTGGATCTCGCTCCAGGTGGTGTCCGGCGGAGAGATCGACCTGATGCAGCTGCCCGCCCAGGGAGAGCCGGGCATCGTCGTCGCCTCGGGCACGCTGGCAGCCGGTCCGTACGGGAAGGTCAGGCTGTTCTTCTCTGACGCCACCATCGTGCTGAACACCGAGGTGACGATCAGCTCGCAGGTCTACGCCGCCGAGACGCCGTATCCGCTGACCATCCCGAGTGCCCTGCAGACCGGCATCAAGGTGCCGACCGGCGGCTTCGACGTGCCGGCCGGCGGCGCCGACGAGGCGACCATCATGTTCCACGATGCCGCGTCGGTGCACACCGTGACGGCGACCGGCGGCGGTCTGCAGATGAGCCCGGTCCTCACCGAGGCGGCGGGAGGCTGAGCGTCAGCGCGTGACCCCGGGCACCGGCCCGTCACGCCGCGGGTAGCGGAACGTCGGCGGGCCGGACCGGCATGCGCCGGCCCTTGCTCGATGCGTGCCCCGGCGGCAGAATGACCCCGGTTGCGATGAGCCGATCGCCGCCGGTGCGGCCTTGCCACCGCACCGGTACCGCCGGCCGGCCGTGACCGGACCGGATCCGGCACCACCGCCGGACCGGATCCGGCACCACCGCCGGTGAGACCGGGGCAATCGATGAGGGTCGACGAGCTGGCCAGCATGGCCTGGTCGGGACTGACGCCAGAGCTGCTCGCGAAGGCCCGGCGGCGGGTGAAGACCGTCGCCTGGGTCATGCTGGCCGGCATGGCGATCGGTTCCGCGTTCGATCTAACCTACGCCAACCTGGTGATCGGCGAGGTGCGTCCCGCCTGGGTCGTCGGGAGCGTGCTCGCGGTGCTTCTGAGCGCCGGTCTCGTGCTCTTCGTGCGGAGCGATCACACGTCGCACCTGCAGGCCCTGCACGCGGCGCTGGCCTACGAGGTCGTCTTCTGCTTCGCCCTCGCGGTCCTGACGCCATGGATCGTCTACGTCGAGTCCGGCACCGTGCCCTATGTCACGTGGGTCACGGCGCTCATCATCTTCTTCCCGCTGGTCGTCCCGAGCCCGCCCCGGGTCACCCTCGTCACGGCCATCGCCGCGGCCGCGACCCGGCCGCTCGGGCTCCTGGTGCTCGAGCTCTCGGCCGGGGCCGATCTGTCGGCCGCCGACTACGTCGCCTCGACCTTCAGCCCGGCCTTTGCCGTCCTCCTGGCCTATGCCGGTTCGCGCGTCGTTCACGGGTTGAGCGTCGACCTGTCCGAGGCGCAGCGTATGGGGAGCTACGAGCTCGAGTCACGGCTCGGGACCGGTGGCATGGGTGAGGTGTGGCGCGCCCACCACCAGCTGCTGGCGCGACCGGCCGCGGTCAAGCTCATCCGACCGGAGACGCTGTCGAGCCGCCCCTCGCATCAGCGCGTCACCATCGCGCGCTTCGAGCGCGAGGCACAGGCCACAGCGGCCCTGCGCTCGCCGCACACGATCCAGCTCTACGACTTCGGCATCACCGACGGCGGCACCTTCTACTACGTGATGGAGCTCCTGGACGGGCTCGATCTGGATGCGCTCGTGTCACGGTTCGGGCCGATGCCGCAGTCCCGGGTGGTGCATCTCCTGCTCCAGGTCTGCGACTCGCTCGGCGAGGCCCACGACGCCGGACTGATCCACCGCGACCTCAAGCCGGCCAACATCTACGTCTGCCGCTACGGGCGCCGCGTGGACCACGTCAAGGTGCTGGACTTCGGACTCGTCAAGTTCGACGGCGCCGATGATGATCGCGATCCCGGTCTCAGCGGCGAGGACCGGCTGAGCGGCACGCCGGCCTTCATGGCGCCCGAGCAGGTGACGGGCGGACACGTGGATGCTCGCACGGACATCTACCAGCTCGGCTGCGTGGCCTACTGGCTACTGACCGGGAGCTGCGTGTTCCGCGCCGACACGGCGCTCTCGACCATGGTCATGCACGTCGAGGCGACTCCGAGCGCACCGTCCGGCGCCGCGGAGCAACCGGTCTCCGCGGCGCTGGATCGCGTCGTGCTCGCCTGCCTCGAGAAGGACCCGGCGCGGCGGCCGCCGAGCGTCGATCGGCTTGGCGAGCTGCT
>JASFRE010000553.1:0-3066 GCA_050115055.1 Candidatus Eiseniibacteriota bacterium
ACCCGGATGCGAACTGCTCCGACCAGACGCGATCCCCGAAGAGCGTGAAGATGTCGACCGTCACCTCCCCATCACGTTCGAGCAGGTAGGCGATGCGGGTCGACTCCCGTCCGGGCGCGAAGGGATTCGGGTAGTTGTGCGGCGCCTCGTAGACCACCACCGGACTCGAGGAGATCGGCGCATCGAGGGTAATCACGAGCTCGGTCCCGGAAGCGGCCTCGCGGGCCGCGAAGGCGCCGCTCACCGGCAGCTCGAGCACGAAGCGCTCGCCGGGCGCCTCCGGTGCCACCTGCATCACGAGGACGTAGTCCCGGGACTCGCCACCGGCCAGGGTGTCGGGTGACGACAGCGCGACGCGCGCCGGGTCGCCCCCCGCGGACGCCTCCCAGAGCCCCACGACGGGCGCCGCCGCGTCGAGCCCGGCCCGCAGCTCGAGGGACGCGACCACCTCGGCCGGGAGGAGCGGCTCGCCCCCGGCGTCCCGCACGCGCGGCAGCACCGCCTCGAGCACGATCGGCGGCGCGCTGCCGGTGCCGCCATGCGTGAGCGTGAAGGCCAGGGCCACGACGTCGGCCTGTCCGCGCGCCACCTGTGGCGACGACGCGCCGCCGGTCGCCGTGGCGTGCACCGCCACCGGTGCCGGCGCCACGGTGAGGACCAGCGCGGCCAGGGGCTCGGGCACCGCCGCCGGCTCGCCGCTATTCTCGTCGGCCGGCGTCCGCACCAGCCGCACGCTGACCGACTGCGATCCCGTGGCGGTTGCCGCCACCCGCACCGACCAGCTCGCGGTCTCCCCCACCGTCACCGCACGCGACGCCAGCGCGCCGGACTCGAGCGCGAGGTGCTCGTCGAGCTCGATCTCGAGCTCGGCCTGGTCGACGACCCCGGCCACGCCGTCGTTCACGACACGGCCCTCGATGGTCAGCAGCTGGCCGGGCAGCACCCGGCCGTCGCGCACACTCGCCGGATCACCGATCGCCGCCTCGACACGCAGCTCCGCGGCATCGACGACGGTGATCGGCAGGCTGGCGCGATCGACGACCAGCGCCGCCGGCTCACCGCTGTTGCGATCGCGCGGCGCCTCCTCGACGATCGCCACCAGCGACGCCTCGCCCGCGGAGCCGAGCGGCGCCAGCAGGGCCACGTCGACCGGTCCGGTGCCCTCGAACGTGCGCTCGGCGGCCCCGAGCAGACCGAATCCTCCGGGCAGCTCGAGCACCAGCCGTCCACCGCCTTCGAGCGCCGCGTCACCCTGGTTCTGGAGCGCGAAGCGCACGTCGAGCAGGCTGCCGGTCGAGACGATGCCGTCGCGTGCCCCCTCCGGGGACTCGATCGTCAGACCGGGCAGGAGCTCGGCCGGTCGCTCGACCACGACGAGGAGGGTGTCGTCCGCCGCCGGCCCCAGGTGCACGGGATCGCCCGAGACCGCCCCCACACCACCGACCACGGCGGCCTGCAACACCGACGTGCCGGCCGCCGCCGCGGCCACCGCCGGCATCTCGACCACCGTCGTGTCACCGCCGGCGAGTGCTGCCAGGCCGGCCGTCGCCGGCGCGGCCAGCCCGTCGCCATCGACCTCGATCTCGAGCCCGGTGATCGTCTCCTCCCCGAGGTTGGCGAGGGTCACTGCCAGCTCGAATGCCTGGCCGGTGTTGACGCGGTGCACTGCCGGTGCCAGCGATCGCGTCGCCGCGATCGCCAGCGTCCCATCGTTCACCACCCGCAATGCCTCGGGCCCCAGGTCGAGCGTGGCCGCGAGCGGCGCGCCGTTCCAGTCCGTGCCGCGCGCGGCGATCGAGGCCGCGTGGGCGCCGGCGCTGACCACGCCGGCGAGGTCGGTCTCGACGAACTGGAGCGTGTCGACCGCGCCGCCGGCGATCAGGTCGGGCGAGCTCAGCGTGTCGAGCATCACCTCGAGCGTCTCCACGGCGAGCGTCGTGCGCGCATCGAGCGCCGCCGCCGCCCCGCCGCGGTTCTCGATCACGGCGCGGAAGACGACCCGGTCGCCCGGCGTCACGACCGACGGGACGAGCCCGCCACCGGTCGCGACGAGCTCGGCCGGCCGCTCGATCCGGAGCGCCGCCGGGGGCGCCGTGACGACCAGCTGGCGCTCGACACCATCCTCGAGGACGACCAGCCGGAGCCGCGGGGCGTAATCCTGGGCGGCGAGGGCCGCCGGCACGTCGGCCGCCGCGCCCTCGAGCGTGGCGGTGCCGCCCGCGGCGAGCTCGACCGGTTCACCGGCCAGGGCGACGCGCAGCGTGTCGACGCCGTCGCTCAGCTCGAGCCGACTGCCCGGCAGGCCGACCGTCAGCGGGGCGCCGCCCAGGTGGCGAACGCCGACCTGCCAGGTCACGCCCTCCTGCCCCTGGGTGACGCGCGCCGGCGCGATGCCATCACCCTCCACCGCGAGCTCGGCGGCCGCGTCGATGCGCAGGGCGTCGGCCACCACCAGCAGCCGCTGGTCGGCGAGGCCGTGTTCCACGACGCTGGCGACGAGCTCCACGGTGTGGCTGCCGGGTGCGAGCAACGGGTCGATCGACACCGGACCGAGCTCGACGGTCGCCGTCTCGCCGGCACCGACGGTCACCGGACTCGCCAGCGGCGCATCGAGCCCGCCGCCCGTGATGCGCAGCAGGCTGCCCACCTCGATCTCGAGCGGCGACCCGCCAGAATTCGCGACGTCGATCGAAAACGTACGGCTCTGCCCATGCGCCACGGCGGCCGGCGCCAGGCTGCCGGCGGTCACCGCGGGCTGCGCCGGCGTCAGGACTTGCAGCGTGTCCGGCAGCTCGATGCGGGCCGCGTACGGGACGCCATGCTCCAGGCCGGAAGCGTGCAAGACAGCGGTGTAAGGTCCGGTGGCGAGCTCCGCCGGGAGCTCGAGGTCGGCGAAGCGCAGCGGCGTCCCGCCGCCGGGCACGACCAGTGTCGCGGCGACGAGCGAGCGGCCGAATGCGGTGCCGCCCCCCGGCTGCAGGATCTCGAGCCAGGTGCCGCCGACGTCGAGCACCACGGCGGCGTCGCCGAGATTGTCGACCACGATGCCCAGCGGCTGCGTCTGCC
>JASFRE010000554.1:0-3061 GCA_050115055.1 Candidatus Eiseniibacteriota bacterium
GGCACCTCGCCCAGGGTACCTGCGGGGGCCGGGCGACCACGCCGTGGTCACTCTCGTCAACGCTGTTCACACCCCCGCGGCAGACACACTTCGCCCTTCCCGATCCACGTCCGGGTATCACTCGTCTGGCTGCGGCGGGCGACGCTCGCGCTTCTTGCGGCTCTGGTGCGCCTTGTCGGCGAGCCGCGCCTGGCGGGCGGCGCGGCTCGGCCGCGTGGACCGGCGGTCGGGCGGTACGTCGAGCGCGCGCAGGACGAGGTCGCGCAGCCGTGTGCGGCAGTCCTCGAGGTTCCTGACCTGCGAGCGATAGCGCTGGCCACTGATGAGCAGGTCGCCCTCGTCGGTGAGGCGTCGGCGGGCCAGGCGGGCGAGCCGCTCGCGCACCTCGGGCTCGAGCGTCGTGGTCGTCGACAGCGCGAAGCGCAGCGTGACGCGCGTGGAAGCCTTGTTGACGTGCTGTCCGCCGGGACCGCTGGCGCGCGTCGCGGTCATCGACAGGTCGCCGGCGGGAATGATGAGCCCGGGCCGGATCTCGAGGGGTTCCATGATCACCCGAGGGTAGTGACCGGCGCGGCCACGGTCAAATGGCACGTCTGGCCCGCGTTGCTGGCGCCTGTCCATCGCGTGACGCGCCGCCGTCGCGTGCCGTCGATCCGTCGCGTGGCGCTCATCTCTCGCGTGCCGCGCGTTTGTTGCGCGCCATTGCGTCCCGTCGCGCGCCGGGCGCGCGTCAGGCGGCGTGCCGGTCGAGCACCGCGCGAATCGTGGCGAGGAGCTGGTCGGGGCTGAACGGCTTGGCGATCAGGCCGGCGGCTTGCCAGTCGCCCGGGTCGTCGGCGCCGCCGGTCATCAGGATGATGGGCGTCGCCGGCGCGGCCGGCGCGTCGTCCGGGTGACGCGCGAAGGCGGCGGCGTCGCCGTTCACCAGCTCGGCATCGAGCAACACCAGGTCCGGCTCCTCCTCGGCAGAGACGCGGAGCCCGTCGTCGACGCACATGGCGGTCGTGACCCGGTAGTCGTCGCGCTCGAGACGCCTGGCGACCAGGTCGCAGGTCAGTGGATCGTCGTCGACCAGCAGGATACGGGGATGCTGTGGCATGGCGATGGTCGTCCTCGTTGCGGGGTCCACTCGCGATCGCTGTCGTGTCGCGTTTCCGGCTCAGGGCAGGGGGAGCTCGATGTGCAGCACGCACGCCCCGTCGTCCGGGCGCTCGGCGACGAGGCGGCCCGCCTGCTGCGCGGCGAGCTCGCGGGCCAGCTCGATGGCGGTCTCGACTGCCGGCCAGCCGGTGATGGCGGTGGGCGGGTCATGCTCGTCAGCCGGCTGCCCGCAGTCACCGTGAGCACCGCAGCAGCACCCGTCGTGGTCATGTGCGGCGGTGCCCACCGTCTGCATCACCAGCCGGTCGATCCAGCGTGCCTCGGGCAGCAGGCCATCGGTCCGGATCCACGTGTCGAGATGCCCGGCGCAGAGATCGATCCCCAGCCGCACCGTGCTGCCCTCGCCCGAGCTCTGGATCAGGCACGTCGTCAGGCTGGTCACCAGCTGCTCGATCCGGTGCGGATCGGCCTGGACCAGGGGCACGTCGTCGGGGACCTGCAGCTGCGGCCGGATGGCGCGCGTCGCCGCGGTCGGGGCACAGGTGCGGATGGCGCGATGCAGCATCGACCCCATGTCGACCGGGCGGTGTCCGGTCTGGAGCGTGTCACGGTGCGACGCGTCGCCCGGGAGCAGGTGCTCGACCAGCTGCCGCAGAGCGAGCGTCCGATCCCGGAGGGCGCGCAGTGCGGCGACCTCGTCCTGGCGCCGCGCGTCGATGGCGCCCCGCGACAGGCTGTCGATGCCGTCGATCAACCGGTCGATCGCCGCCCCGACCGCGTGGGTGTTCTGCCCGTCAGACCGGCGTGCGATCTGTCCCGTGCCGGCTCCGGCGCCCTGCCCGGTGACCGGCGCGGCAGCGGCTGGACCGGATGTCGGGTCCTCGACCAGTCCGGCGTGGCGTGGCGGGACGCGCACGTCGCCCGCCTCGCACCCGCGCCGGGGCGGGCCCGTCGGTTGCGTGAAGAGGTCGCCGTAGTCGGAGAGCGAAGCGTAGGGGGCGAGCGACTCGTTCGATTCCATCGGCTCCATCGAATCCATGGCTCTGTACGGACTCCACGCCACCGGAGGGCGGCTCGAGGGGGTTCGCGTCTGACGCGGCGCGCGATCGTCGCGGGGGCTCCGTCACGGCCGGAGACGCGCTGCTGCTGAATGCTGACCCGCGACGAGGCAGGTCTCGCGAGCTCGATGTCTCGATTCGATCCGCACCGTGTCTCAGGTCCGAGATCGTTATCGGCGATGCTGCGATCTCCTTGACGCGTGCACCATCTGGACCTGCCCGCAACCCGTACGCTCGATCTCGCGCCGGGGCGGTACCATCTCCACGTGCTGGCCGGTCGACCGGGCAGGCCGGATCGTGGTGCGTCCCTTGCGGTCGAGCCGTGGCACAATGAGCTTCGGCGCAGGCTGGCAAACCACGATGTCGGCCGGCGAGCCAGGACGTCGGCCGCATCCGACGGGCGGTACGACGGTCGGCGCGGGACCGGTCGGTTGGCACGGGAGGCACGAGCGATGGCGGGGCACACGACGGATGGCGGCGAGGGCGCGGCCCGCGGCGAGGGCGCGGACCGCGGCGAGGGCGCGGATGGCGGCGAGGGCGCGGATCGCGGCGAGGGTGCGAATTGCGGCGAGGGTGCGAATTGCGGCGAGGGTGCGAATTGCGGCGAGGGTGCGGATGGTGGACGCGAGGAGACGCTGGCCGGTCAGCGGGCGCTGGTCTGCGGGGCCAGTCGTGGCATCGGCGCCGCCATCGCCCGGCGGCTGGCTGCCGAGGGGGTGCGCGTCACCGCCGTGTCGCGTTCCGCGGCCCGCCTCGAGGCGCTCGTCGACGCCATCGTCGCGGCCGGCGGTGCGGCCGATCATCTCGTCCTCGACCTCGGCGATCCCGATCGGGTGGAGCGCGCCGTGACCGCACGCCTCGAGCGCACCGGCCCGATCCAGATCCTCGTCAACAACACCGGT
>JASFRE010000555.1:0-3060 GCA_050115055.1 Candidatus Eiseniibacteriota bacterium
CCTCACCGCCTCGGCGCTCGGCGCCAGCTCCGGCAACCAGACGTCGTACCAGTTCTGCGAGGCGTGCTCGGACTTCGGGACGCCGCGCGGCGGGCGCAGCACCGTGCCGATCCGGAGACCCTCACCGCGCGCGCGGACGCTGCCGAGCCTGACGATGCGCACTGCCATGCCTGCCTCCTGGCGGTGTCGTCGGCCTGGACCGCCGGCGAGCCAGGCGAGCGTAGCATGGGCAGGGGCGGCGCGGGATGCCGGAGCCCGTGCGATCGGCGGTCGAGCGCCGACCTGCACCGGCCCGGGAGCTGGCACCATCCGGGCCCAGAACGCAACAGGCGGTCCGGGGAATCCCCGGACCGCCTGCGCGATGATTGGCCCTGTCGGTCAAGCGTCTGCTCTCGAACCGTCCCCTCCGGCCGTCTACCAGTTGACGTGCATGCCGGCGTGGATGGGCAGGTACTTGATGCTCGAGCCCTCGGTCATGGCGACGTGATACCTGAGCTCGCCGAAGAGGCTCATGCTGGGCGTCATGCGCTTCTGGATGCCGCCTCCGAAGTTGAATCCGAACACGTTGTCCGAGTAGCCGCTCGTCGACACCGTGCCGACGCCCGGGACGGTGACCTCCATGTCCCCGATGCCGACCCGGTAGTAGCCGGCCCCGAAGGCCGCATAGGGGTACACGTCGCGGTCGATGGCACCGACACGCACACCACCCGTCAGCGAGAACACATTGAGCGCGCCGCCATCGACGCCCGTGAATCCGCCATCATTGAGCCCGAAGTGCTGATCACCAGCCGCCACGAACTCGAGGGCCATCCAGTCGTTGGTGTCGTACTGGACGCTTCCACCCAGCGAGAAACCGCTGTTCCAGGCATCCCCCAGGTCACCCGTCGGAGTGGCCATGCCGCCGAACACGGTCAGCGAGAGGGGATTGTTGTTTGCATCTGCATTGACTGCCAGGCCGACCGACATCAAGCCAGCCACCAGCGAAGCGACGATCGCCGTACGCATTGACTAAACCTCCCATGGGACGGTCTGTGACGGCAGACAGTGCCCGACTCAGACCGGTGCACCAGTGAACAGAAGCAATCACGAATGAGCTTCGGCACTCTGGTGAACCGGCTGAAGTGTTTATTGCCCCAGCCTTCCGGCGGCGCGCATGCTGTTCCGATCCGGGACAACGCGCGGTGCCGGCGGGCGGCGACCCGGTCAGCGATCGCCCGTCTCGAGCCGCTCGAGCATCGCGCGGCCGCCCTCGTTGCCGGGGTTCAGCTCCAGGGAGCGCCGGTAGCTGTCGATCGAGCGCTGCCGCTCGCCCGCGGCCATCAGGGCCTCGCCGAGGCTGTCGTGAGCATTCCAGGAATCGGGGTAGTGGCGGGCGGTCGCCTCGAAGACGAGGACCGCGGCCTCGGTGTTGCCCGCCTGCAGCAGGCGGTACCCGAGGCGATTGAGCTCGCGCTCGTCGAAGACCGGGCCCGCCTCTCCGCCGGCCTCGAGTTCTCGCAGCCTCGCCGCCGCCGCGGTGAGACCTCCCTCGGTCCATGCGCGCTCCAGTTCCTCGGCGGCCGACCCGAGCTTCCGCTTGCGGACCGCGGCACGGACGCGCTCGATCTGGCGGGGCTCCCAGGGGAGCATCGGCTCGACCGACTCGCCGTCCTGGAGGATCGCCGCCGCCGCGTCGAGGTCGCCGGTGCCCAGATGGGCCTGCGCCAGCATGGCGTACGTACTGGCGATCCGCGGAAACTCCTGCCGGCAGACCTCGAGCAGGCCGATGGCCTCCGGGTACCGTTCCTGCTGCAGATACTGCCCGGCCTGCGACATGACCTCGTCGGGCGTGAAGGAGTGTGAAGCGCTGCCCTCCGCACGTGCCCGAACCAGCCCGGCGACCGCCGCGTCGAGACCCTGCTCACGGACGGTCCGCGTGTACTCCTCGACCAAGGAGGTCTTCAGATCGGCGAGGCTCGCGGGGTCGTCCCGGGGTGTCGGGGCACCGTGCTCCAGAAGCCGCACCGCGAACTCGAGGGTGCGGTCGTGCCCAGCGGCGATGTCCTCGGGTGTGTTCCGGATACGCAGGTCCGGGGGCACGCCGATCCCGTCCCAGCAGATCCCATGGTGGTCCTCGAGCACCTTGAACGCCACCCACAGGGTCCAGCCATTCGGCATCCGGCCGGGAAACTGGGCCGAGCAGGCCCCCGCGGTCAGGTCGCCAACCACGGTGACGTGCGGGAGGACGCGCATCGCCAGGACGAAGATGTCGCCGGCGCTCTCGGTGAAGCGGTGAGCCAGGACGACGGTGGGCCGTGTGAACCGGAACGCACCGTCGGGCTCGAGGTTGCGGTACTCGGTCGGGCCCAGATCACCATGGTCGGCACCGTAGCGGGTCCTGACCCGCAGGTAGTGGCGCCGGCGGTCGGCGAAGCGATCGGCGACGAGCTCGGCGACGCGGCCAGTGCCCCCCGGGTTGTTGCGGACATCCACCACGATCGCCGCCGCGCCCGCGAGCTCCTGCATGAGCTCGTCGATCGCCTGCTCGGTCGCCTCGGGATCGTCTTTGAAGTCCCCGATGTGCAGGTACCCGATCGTGTCGCTCAACCACCCCGACGTCAAGCTGCCGTCGAGGCGCTCCGAGAACTCGCCCCGCAGGTACGCGGATCGGACGAGCTCGAGCGACATATCGCGAGACGCGTCGTCCCGAGAGAGGTCGTCCACGAGGCCGCAGCAGACACGACGGGAACCGTCTTCCAGGCAGACATGGGCATCGTTCAGGTGCCGCAGCATGGCGAGCAGCGTGTCCCACAGCTCCTCGTCGGTCGTGGCTGGGGTGACCAGCGGGCGGTAGGCCCGGTAGAGGGCATCCCAATCGACGCCCTTGACCTCGAACTGCGCGTAGGTCCGGTCCAGGAGGTTCCAGGCATGTTCGAAATTCAGCTCGGGATCGTGGGATCCGCTCCCGGCGCCGGCCGGGCCGCTCGCAACGGCGGCGAGCAAGGCCAGTCCGAGCGCGACGCCGATGTGTCGCGTCCTCATGATTCGCTCCTGCTGAGGGGGTGGCCGCAACCGCGCATG
>JASFRE010000556.1:0-3047 GCA_050115055.1 Candidatus Eiseniibacteriota bacterium
CCACCCCGACAGCGATCAGCGGCAGCACAAGGCGGCTCATCGGATGTAGCCCAGCGCGCGCAGCCGGCGCAGCAGGTCTTCGTCGAGGTCGGTTCCGGGCGCGGCGCCGGCGGCCTCGGCCTCGGCGAGCCGGTCGCTCATCTCAGTGAGCAGGCGGGCGAGCAGCTCGGGATCGCCGGCCGCCAGGTCGTCCTGCTCGCCCGGATCGATCTGCAGGTCGAAGAGCTGTGCGCGGCCGCTGTCGATCTCGACGATCGCCTTGTCCGGCCACTCGACGATCGCCTTGGTCTCGGGTCCGTACAGCAAGCGCTCGGCGATGATCGCGCGCCGCGCCGGCCAGTCCGGGCGGGCGTCATCGAGCAGCGAGATACCGGGCAGCCCGCCCTTTCCACCGGCGTCGTCCGACGTGCCCGGGTAGGACACCCCGGCAGCGTCGAGCACCGTCGGCGCCACGTCGATGAGCGATACCGGCATCGCCTCGCGTCCCGGCGACACCCCCCTGCCCCACAGGATCAGCGGCACCCGCAGCACCTCGTCATACATCGAATGACCGTGCTCGAAGCCGCCGTGATCGAACAGCTCCTCGCCGTGATCGGCGGTCAACACCACCAGGCCGGAGTCGAGCACGCCGCGCTGCTCGAGGCCGGCGAGCAGGCGGTCGACCTCGGCGTCGATGTAGGCGATCTCCTCGTCGTAGGCGGCGGTGATGAAGGCGCGCTCGCTGTCGCTCATCTCGTCGACGCGGTTGCGCGTCGGCCACAGCCCCTTGACCGGTAGCTGCAGGTCGGTGTCCACCTCACCGGTGAAGCGACCGCCGAAGGGAGCCGGCGCGTCGTAGTTCAGGTGCGCGTCCATCAGGTGAACCATGAGAAAGAACGGCCGCTCACCGCGCTCGTCGATCCAGGCGAGCGCGCGGTCGACGACCTCGGCCGCGGGGCGCGCCTCGACGTTGCTGGCGTCGTCGTGGTCGTAGTAGCCGAAGCCACGCCCGAGGCCGAAGCGCGGATCGAGGAACGGGTTGGCGACGAACGCTCCGGTGGCGAAACCGGCGGCGGAGAGGATGCCGGCCACTGTGGGCACGCTCTCGGGCAAGGTCACGAAGTTGCGCGCCGCGGCGGTCTCGAAGGCGGCCTCGGTATCGTCGGAGACCTCGACGCCGGCGGCGTGCGCCGACGGCAGCAGGCCGGTGAGGATCGAGCCGAACGACGGCAGTGTCCACGAGGATGCCGCCCAGGAGCGCTCGAACAACAACCCGCGCTCGGCCCGGCGGTCGATGTTCGGCGACGTGTCGTGCAGGCGGTAGCCGTAGGCACCGAGATGATCGGCGCGCAGCGCGTCGACGACCACCAGAACGACACGCGCGTCCCGCGCGGCCGGCCCATCGCCCGCGGTGCCCCCGCGGCACGCGGTAACGGCTGCGATCGCGACGCAGAGCACTACTGCTACCAGTGTACGCCTGAGCAAAGGTGACCTCCGAAGATGACGACCGGCCGCCACGGTGCCGCGGCTTCCGCAACTCTATCAGGACACGAGGAGGCGGCCGGGAGCCGGTCGCGGCCGGATGGACCGCTTCTAGCGGGCCACGAAGCGCCAGGTGTCGTAGGTGGTCTCGCCCTCGTACATGCGCAGCGCCTCGTCTCTCGAGCGGCTCACCACACCGACGATGCCGTCGCCGCTGCCGGCGAAGTCCTGGCTCAACCGCTCGGTGAGATTGCGCAGGCGCTCGTAGGCACTGCGCAACGACTCGCTCATGTCGGCCCCCTGCGCGGAAAGCCCCGGGGCTCCAGGTGCGGCACCCCGCCGACCGCCCGGCGAAATCGCTGCCTGCCCTGCGCCCGCTCGGGCGCCGCCGAGCTCGCGATCGAGGGCGTCGAGGATGCCGGCAGCATTACGTCCCTGCGCGGTCTCCGCGAAACTACCGCGGTTCTGCAGGTCGCTCTCGCGGATCACCCGCCACACGCCGTCGCGCGTCATCGGGTCGGGATAGAGCGCGCGAATGCAGTCGGACTCGAGCAGGTCTTCGAGCTGGTCGGGCGGCGCACCGGTCTCCTGGCGGTGGCATGCAATGGCGCGCATGTACTGCTGGCCACGCCAGATGAGCTCGGTCTCCCTGGCGCGCTTGTCGATCGTCGACCAGGAGGTCAGCGCCACCGCCAGGCCGATGTTGATCACCACGATCAACACCATCAGGCCGATCAGCGTGAAGCCCGACTGCGCCACGACGTCGATGCGGTGCGGGCGGCGCGGCGACATCGTCACCACTCCGAGTACGGGGTCTCGTCGAGCCCGACGCCCTCTGCGCCGGAGCGCACGTTGAACACGCCGGCGACCTGGCCCTCCTCGACCATCTCCCAGGGGGCGTACTCGATCACCCAGCTCTCCGCCGACTCGGTGATCGGGTCGACCGGCAAGGCGCGCAGGTAGCCGGCGGACACCAGGTCCTGGAGCGCCGGCGGGTATTCACCCTTGTCGACGTGGTACTCGTCGATGGCCTCACGCATGCGCGTCAGGTCCTCGCGAAGTGCCGCCTCCTTGGCGCGTTGGGTGGCGTCGCGGTAGGCGGGGATGGCGATGCCCACCAGCAGGCCGATGATCGTCATCACCACCAGCAGCTCGAGCAGCGAGAAGCCTCGGTAGCGTTCCATCGTCACCACTCCCGGTACGGGCGGCCGTCGATCGCGCGGCCGCCGGCCTTGGAGTACACGTCGAACACGTTGCGACCGCACCACGATCGATCTTCGATGGGATCACCATAGCAACGCAGGCCCCAGTCGGCCTCGCCGGTGATCGGGTCCACCGGCAGGCGGCGCAGCAGGACGATCTTCTGCGCCTGTCCGGGCGCACGGCTGGGGCGGCGGCCGCGGTCGGCGAACCCGGACCGGGCACCGAAGCCCTGAGCCCCCTGCAGTCCGCCGCGTAGCCCGCCGGATCGCTGCGCCATGAGGTCCTCGAGCTGCTGCATCGAGGAAGTCGCGCCCTCGAGCAGCGAACGTCGCCCTTGCAGGCCACTGCGGCCCCCCTGGCCCCCGCTGGCCCCGAAGGCCCCG
>JASFRE010000557.1:0-3044 GCA_050115055.1 Candidatus Eiseniibacteriota bacterium
CGCCAGGAACGTACGCCAGGAACGACCGGGCGCCGGAGCCCTGACGGGTCCCGGCGCCCGCAGACGTCGCGCGTCGATGCGTACCCCGCCGCCGCGTGGTGCGAGTCGACGCGTCGCGTTACTCCACGACCACGAGCTTGCGGCTCAGCTCCCGCTCGCCGGTGCGCAGCGTGTAGAAGTAGACGCCCGGCGCCACGCGGGCGCCGCCGTTCGTCGTGCCGTCCCAGGCGACGTCGTGCACGCCGGCCTCCACCGCCCCGTCGACCAGTGTCCGCACGAGGCGCCCGTCGACCGCATAGAGTTTCAGACTGACCCGCCCGTCGTCCGGCACCGTGTAGCCGATCCGCGCTGCCCCGATCCCGAGCGGGCTCGGCCGCGCCGGCCGGAGGCGCAGCACGAGCGGTGGTGCGCCGCCGTCGCCGCCGATGCCGACCGTCCCCGGCGCGCCGCTCAGCACGAAGTCGTCGACCGCCGCCTCGACCAGCGAGCCCGAGCCCTCGTCGCTGGCCACGAAGCGGAAGGCGACCGTCGCCGTCGGCGTCACGTAGTCCTCGATCAGGAACGAGCGCTCCTGCCAGCTGTTGGCGGACTGCGTCGTATTCTCGAGATCGACCCAAGAGCCGCCGCCGTCCGACGACACCTGCACTTGCCAGACGTCCTCGCCCGGGTTGTTGCCGAGGTCGTTGGTGTACCAGCGCCAGTAGGTGACGCGGGCGGCGTCGACGAGCGACAGGTCGAAGACCGGCGTCGTCAGCGTCGTCTTGCCGGCGTCGACGTCCGCATCGCCCGCGGCGCCACCGGGGGCGCCCTGACCGGTCACCATGCAGTCGGTCCACGGCGCCGCCGTGTGGTCGTCCTCGGGCTGGCAGGGCTGGCTGTTGTACTCGGTGCCGATCGGGTCGACCCGCACCCAGCGCCCGGTCTCGGCGTCGTCGTCCGGTGCCGCCAGGCTCCAGGCGCCGTCGGCCTCGAGGTCGTCGTAGAAGTGGGTGCCGACCTGCACCTTGAAGCCGGAGCTGGCCTGGTACCCGGCGCCGGCGGCGATCTCGAGGTCGAGCCCGATCACCGCGTCCCCGGGGGCGCCGCCGCCGATCTGCACCTGGTAGGCAGGCGACAGCTCGACCGCGGCGCCGGTCGGAATCGTCGCGGCAGCCGCCTGGCCGCCCATGACCGTCAGGTACGGGCTGCCGCACGACAGGGTCGCGTCGACCGCTGCCGCGTCCTTGCTGCCGGAGTTGAGGAGCGTCACCGCGAGCTCGATGGTCTCGCCGACGTCGATGACGCCGTTCGCGTTGCCGCCGGTGGCGTCGTCGAGCGCATGGATGTGATAGGCGAGCCGCGGCGCCACGACCTCGAGCTCGAACGTGAGGTCACGGCTACCGGACGCATCGGTCATGGTGAGCTCGAACGGCAGCGCCGAGCCGTCCTCCGCCGCCGGATCGACCTCGAACACGAACGGCGTCAGGTTCTCGCCCTCGTCGCCGGCCGGGATGTCGTTCCAGCTCGCCCCGCTGGTGATGACGCTGGCCAGGCCGCTCGCCGAGGCGAGGGCGCCGCTCACCGTCTGCGCCGTCTCGTTGCCGACGTTCCGCACCGTCACCCAGAGCTCCACGGTCTCGCCCGGGTTGACGGTGCCGTCGCCGTCGCCGTTCGAGGGCGCGATCGCATCGTCGTCGATCGCCGTCCCGGACAGCACGAGGTAGGGGCCGGTCGGATTGACCGGGACGGCGGTGGTCGCCGTCGCGGCCATGGTCACCTTCGAGCAGTCGAGCACGTAGTCCTGCGGGTAGCGGAAGATCATGTCGTCGCAGGTGTGGTACCAGGGGCAGAAGTCAGCGCCCCACGCCTCCTCCTCGATGGCGAGGATCGCCTGGTAGCCGTGATTCCAGAACGACGCGTGATCGCTGGCGCTCAGCGTCTCCAGCAGCACGACCGGTTCGAGGGCGCCGGGCACGTAGTCGTTGCAGGCCGTCTCGAGCGTCGTCGCCAGGCCCTGCGATGCGGTGTTCGTGTAGATGATGAGGTCGGGCGGTGCGGGATCGGTGCCCCGGTAGGCGATCATGTCCATGTTGAAGGCGCCGATCACGTTCTCGCCCTGCGCGGCGATGTCGGCCACGTAGGCGCCCGATCCGACCAGCCCCTGCTCCTCGCCGTTCCAGCACGCGAACTTGATCGTGTACTCGAACAGATACTGGCTCATGATCCGCGCCGCCTCGACGACGGCGGCCGTGCCGCTGCCGTTGTCGTCGGCGCCCGGCGCGCAGGTGTTCGGGGTCGACGAGGTGGCGTCGAGGTGGGCGCAGATGTAGACCACCTGCGACGGATCGACGACGCCCGGCAGCGTGGCGATGACGTTGCGCTTCGGACCGCCCTGCTCGTAGACGTGGAACTCCGCGTCGAGTCCGAATGACTGGAACGTATCGAGCAGCCACTGCGTGGCGAGCTCGTTCTGCGGCGCCTGCGTGTAGCGCGTCACGAAGTCCTCGAGCGTCTGCCAGGTGGCCATGTAGTGGTCGGTCGTCATCGCGTCGACCATGCTCTGGATGAGCGGGTCGGCCTGGCGGAGCGCCGCCGGGGGCGGGGTCACCGGGTAGGCGGCACCCGGTGCCGCCGGCGCCGGCCAGACGATCGGCCGCTCCGGCACGCGCACCGGCTGCTGCAGCCCGGGGAGGTGCGCCGCCGCCGCCGCGGTCAGTCGCGGCGCATCGCCCGTGGTCGCCACCACCAGCTCGCGTCCGCTGCGCACGAGGATGCGGGCCGGTGGTTCGACCTCGGCCTGGCGGGCGTCGGCCACCCAGTAGACGAACAGCACCTCGCCGGGAGCGAGCTCGAGAGGTGTGACGCCGTCGTCGACCAGCGCCGCGATCCGGTCCGTCACCGCATCCGGCTTGTTGCGAACGATTCTCCCCGACAGGCCTTCGAAGAGCAGGTCGAGCTCCGGGGCCAGCGTCTCGACGGCTGCGCGCGTCGAGATCCAGACGGGAGACGAGCTCGCGGCGGGAGCGGTCCCCGTCGCGAGGCAGAGGGCGAGCGCGATGAGCAGG
>JASFRE010000558.1:0-3038 GCA_050115055.1 Candidatus Eiseniibacteriota bacterium
GGAGACGAAGGAGAGCTACGACAAGGCCGAGCGCTTCACCAACCGCTGGCTGCGGGAAAAGGGCTACGCCGATTGATTAAGTTCGGACGTTCGGAGATGGTCGGTGGGTTGGAGGAACGCCGATGTCCCGAACTTCGATCACGCTTCTGGTATTCGCTCTTCTCACCGCGGCCGCTTGTGGCGACGACGGGGCGGCCGGCGATGGCAGCACCGATGCCACGATGGACGCCGCCGGTGACAGCGGTGGAGGCGACACGAGTGTTCCTCCCGGTGACGGCGGCGGCGACACCACGCCGCCCGGCGACACGAGCGTTCCTCCCGGCGACGGCGGTGGCGACTCCATGCCTCCGGCCGACGGCGGTGGCGACTCCACGACCGCCTGCGGCGACATCGGCATGGCCTGCTGTGCCGGTGACACTTGCACCAGCGGCACCTGTGTAGCCGGGATGTGCGCCGACTGCGGTGACCCGGGCGGCAGCTGTTGCCCCGGGGGCGCCTGCTCCACCGGCGCCACCTGCGTCGGCGGGACTTGCGTCGTCTGTGGCGATCCGGGCACCGCCTGCTGCGACCTCGGCGTGTGCAGCGGAAGCGGCTGTTGCGTGGGCGGCACCTGCACCGGAGCGGGCTCGAGCTGCCCCGGGATCAGCGGCACCTGCATGGACGGGAGCTGCGGCGGCTGCGGGGCAGAGGGCGAGGACTGTTGCGCGGGGCGCATCTGCACCGCGCCTTCGACGACCTGCAACGGTGGCGGCGCGGGCACCTGCGATGCGTGCGGCGGCCTCGGCGAGGATTGCTGCGGCGGCGGCGCCTGTGACGCGGGTGGCGTCTGCGCGGGCGGGACCTGCGTCGCGTGCGGTGGTGACGGTGAGCCGTGCTGCGCGGGGAGCGCCTGTGACACGGGCTGTTGCGACGTGCGCACGGGCCCGGACATCTGCGTCGCTGTCGGCACCGACTGCACGGTGGGTACCTGCGGATCTTCCGGCGCGTGCGAGATCTGCGGCGTGCCGGGCTCGGCGTGCTGTCCCGGCGACATGTGCGACGGCGGCGGCTGCTGTGACGGTGGGAGCTGTGTGGCTTCGGGCGCCGCGGTCGGGACGCAGGTGTGCTCGGATGGCGCGGTCGTGGACTGCGGCGGCTCCGGTGAGCCTTGCTGTGCGGGCGGCACTTCGTGTGCGGCCGATGGCTGCTGCATCGGTGGCACGTGCGTCGACGACGGCGACGGATGCCCCGGCTTCGGAGGCGGCGGCGGCTCGACCTGCATGGCCGGCTCCTGTGAGACCGCGGGTGGCGACACCTGCGGCGGGATCGGTGAGGACTGCTGCGGCTTCGGCGACTACTGCACCGTCAGCGGCGCCGTCTGCGTCAACAACCCCTTCCCGACGCCGGACTCCTGCGAGGCCTGCGGCGGTGACGGCGAGGCGTGCTGCCCGGGTCAGGCGTGCAGCGGCGCCGGCTCGTGCTGTGTCGACGACACCTGCGTCGCCAACGGCGACGCTTGCGGTGGCGGCGCGGGCACCTGCGTCGACGGCGGCTGCGCCGGCGGAGCCTGCGGCCGCCTCGGCGGCACCTGCTGCGGCGGCGGCCTCGGCTGCACCGAGTCGTTCACCATCTGCTCCGGCTTCGGCGGCGGCAGCTGCATCGCCTGCGGCGGCCTCGACCAGCCCTGCTGCGACGGCTGCGTGGCGCCATACCAGTGCAGCGGCGGCTTCGGCGGCACCTGCGAAGCGCCGTAGACGCGGGGAATCCCATTCGGGAGCGTGGAGTGCGCGACCACCGAAGAAGCCGCGACCAACCCCGACTGCGCGAGCGAGGCCGACACCACGGCGCGCGTACACTGCAGCTGCCGCTGCGACGCGCCGCCCGAGGTGATGGCCGACCTCTGCACGTGCCCCACCGGCTTCGAGTGCATCGAGGTGATCGATCAGCCAGCCGCAGGCGCCGGAATCCGCGGGAGCTACTGCGTGCGCGACCCGAAGCGCTCAGTCCACGGCGAGCTTGCCGCTCTTCGCCAGCTTCGGGTCCGTGCAAGACGCGAGGTTGAAGCAGCAAGGCCGGCGCTTTCCGCTACTCATCTTGGAGATGCTCACCTCGACGCGCCGCTCGCGTGTCTTGGGATTCTTGGTCGCTCCGATCCATCGAACCCATTCCCACCGTGCCATCGGAGTGATCGCGCGCCAGAGGTCTCGGACCTCGCGAGGTGCATCCGACAGGGCCTTTCGCAGGTCTGGGGGGACGCGGGGCTCTGGCCACTCGTCGGCGGGCTCGACCACCACCGTGGCCTCGTCGCCGGGACCGACGCCGGCGGCTCTTTGCAGCTTCGCGTCGACCCTCATCCAATGACCGAACTCTCCGTCCGGTTCGATGACCGTCTCGAACGGGTGTCCGTCGAGCGTTCCTCGCACGGCCACTTGACCTCTCGACGGGAGCTTCTTGCTCGAGGCGTCGGGTAGTCGGAAGATCGTCGGGCCGCTCGTCGCTCGCAACGTCGCTTCGAAACGGACAGGCGGCTTCGCCGCTTTCTTCTTTCGCGTTGCAGTCACGTCAGGGCGCCGCGAGCTTCACGAGAGCTCCTCGCTCCGCAGAATAGCCTCCGACGCCGAGGCCGGCCAAGCTGCTCATCGTATGACGCTCTGAAGTCGGTGCGTATTTTCACGGACGCCACCCGAGGTCCGCGCCGACGTGCCACCTTGACGCTTCCGACGCGAGCATGTTCGATCGGCACATGGGTGTGGGTGGGGGTGAGCTGGTATCGATCCTCGACTCGATGCTGGAGGGGTTCCAGGTCGTCGACAGCGAGTTTCGCTACGTACACCTGAACGAGACCGCGGCCCAACACGGCCGCTCGGCGAGAGCCGAGCTCCTCGGGCGGACGATGATGGAGTGTTATCCCGGCATCGAGAACACGGAGATGTTCGGGCTCATCCGCCGCTGCATCGAGGACGGTACGTCGCACGTGATGGAGAACGCCTTCACGTTTCCCGACGGAAGCGTCGGCCATTTCGAGCTGCGCATTCAGCCCGTTCCTCAGGGTGCGTGCA
>JASFRE010000559.1:0-3021 GCA_050115055.1 Candidatus Eiseniibacteriota bacterium
CATTCCGTTCAGTCCCAGTTCATGCGACACGGCACTACCGTGCGCTGCCGCTGTCATACGCCACCTGGCCCACCGCGCCCACGGTGTGCCGGGCGCCACGCGGCGGACGACCTGCGCAGCGGGAGGCCTCGAACCCGGCCGCCGTCGCCCCACGTCCCGCTCATCGATCGCCGCGCGGTCGCCGGGGCGCCTGGCCGGTGCCGGAACCGGCTGCCAGCATGCGACTTGCCACCGACCGGTGCGGTTGACTCCGGAAACGCCTGTGCTAGACTGGCGCGCTCTGATCGTGCTATGGAGACGGTTGGCACGGATGGCGCCCCGGTGCCGGGCAGGGGGCACGGCGTGCGGTCGGTGGGTCCGGTTCCGGTGGGGACACGCATGCGACGGACACCCCTCTTCGAGAGTCACGAGCAGCTGGGCGCTCGTCTGGTCGACTTTGCCGGCTGGGAGATGCCGGTCTACTACGACAGCATCATCGCCGAGCACCAGGCGGTCCGCGAGCGTGCCGGGCTCTTCGACGTCTCGCACATGGGGGAGTTCCGGGTGCACGGGCCCGGCGCCGAGGCATTCATCGACCGCATGGTGGCCAATGCCGTCGGCGGCATCGAGGACGGCCAGGCGCTCTACACGCCGATGTGCAACGAGCGCGGCGGGACCGTCGACGACCTGATCGTCTACCGCCTCGCGGCGCACGACTATCTGATGGTCGTCAACGCCAGCAACATCGACAAGGACTTCGCCTGGCTCGAGAAGCACGTGACGGGTGACGACGACGTCCAGCTTCGTAATCTGTCGGACGAGGTGGCCCTCCTGGCCGTGCAGGGCCCGCGCGCGGTCGAGATCCTCGCCCGTGGGGGCGGCGACGAGGTGGCCGACATCGGCTACTACCGATTCCGTCGCCTGGCGGTCTGGGGGATCCCGGCGATCGTCGCCCGGCTCGGCTACACGGGCGAGGACGGTTTCGAGCTCATGGTCGAGGGCGGGGGAGCGGCTCGCCTCTGGAAGGCGCTCCGCGAGGCCGGCACCGGATCCGGGCTCGCGCCGGCCGGGCTCGGCGCCCGCGACACGCTGCGCTTCGAGGCCGGCTACTGCCTCTACGGCCACGAGCTGACCGACGAGATCGGTCCACTCGAGGCCGGCATCGGCTGGGCCGTCAAGCTGCAGAAGGAGGAGTTCATCGGTGCCGATCCGCTCCGCCAGCAGAAGGCCGCCGGGCTGGAGCGGAAGCTGGTGGCGCTCGAGATGGATGGGCGCCGGGTGCCGCGGCAGGGCGCGACCGTGCTCGCCGGCCGGCAACCGATCGGCGAGGTCACCAGCGGCATGTTCGCCCCGACCCTGGGCTGCCCGGCAGCCCTGGCGCTCGTGCGTCGCGGTGTCGTCGGCACCGGCGACGCGGTCGAGATCGACCTGCGCGGGACGCCCTGTGCGGCCCGCGTGGTGCGGAAACCGCTCTACAAGCGTGCGCGGTAGCATGCGAGCATCGCGCCGCCGGATGACGCGCTGACGCGCACGCGGCGCACGGATGCGGCGCGCACCGATTCAAACCCGGGCGGGCCGGCTCGCAGCAGTGCGTTGCCGGCCGGCACCGGAAGCCCAAGCAGGCCTCCAAAGGGCCACTCTGGAGACGCAATGGCGGACACGACGATCCCGGAACACCTGCGCTACACGGAAGACCACGAGTGGGTCGAGATCGAGGATGACGTGGCAACCGTGGGCATCACCGACTACGCGCAGAGCGAGCTCGGTGACATCGTCTACGTCGAGATGCCGGAGATCGGCACGGCGGTGACGCAGGGCAAGCCGTTCGGCCTGCTCGAGGCCGTCAAGACGGTCGCCGACCTCTACGCGCCGCTGTCGGGCGAGGTGGTCGAGTACAACCCCCTCCTGGCCGACAACCCCGAGCTCATCAACAACTCGACCTACGAGGAGGGGTGGATCATCCGCATCCGACTCCGGGACGAGTCCGAGTTCGGGAACCTCCTGGATGCCCAGGCGTATGCGGATCAGATCGGTGCCTGACCGCCGCGGTCAGGAGGCGCACCTGCGTGGTGCGTCGGTCCGGCAACGGGACCGCTCCATCGATCCTGTCCATCACCGTGACGGACGACCCGGGACGCCGGCTGCGCGGTTCGTTCGCCGAACAGGTCCAGGCGCATGAGCCGATTCAGCCAGAAGGGCGAGGGCGAGCTCCGCGCGATGCTCGAGCAGATCGGGGTCGCCGGCATCGAGGAGCTGTTCAGCTCGTTGCCGCCCGATCTCATCCTCCGCCAGCCTCTCGACCTGCCGCCGGCCCACTCCGAGGACCGGCTGTTCCGTGAGCTGGGGGCGCTCGCCGGACGGAACGCCGGCGCCGCCACGCACGCCTCGTTCCTCGGGGCCGGCATGTACGATCACTTCGTGCCGGCCGCCGTGCGAACGGTCGCCGGGCGTTCCGAGTACGCCACCGCCTACACGCCTTACCAGTCCGAGACCAGCCAGGGGACGCTGCAGGTCATCTTCGAGTTCCAGACGATGATGTGCGAGCTGACCGGCATGGACGTGGCCAACGCCTCGCTCTACGACGCCGGTTCTGCGGTCGCCGAGGCCATCAACCTGGCGGCCGGGGCGAAGCGCCGCCCACGCGCCCTGGTGGCGTCCGGGGTCCATCCATACTACGTCGAGGTGGCGCGCACCTACTGCACGGCGGGCGGCATCGAGATCGTCAGGCTGCCGGCGTCCGACGGACGCACGCCGCTGGCGGCGCTCGAGGAGCATCTGGACGATACGGTCGCCTGCGTGGTCGTTCAGCAGCCCAACTTCCTCGGGCTCCTGGAAGAGGTGGAGGAGCTCGGTGAGGCGGCCCATGCGCACGGTGCGCTCTTCGTCGCCTGCGTCGACCCGGTCTCCCTCGGCCTACTGGCGCCGCCGGGGGACTACGGAGCCGACGTGGCGGTCGGCGAGGGGCAGTCGCTCGGCATCTTCCAGAGCTTCGGCGGCCCCGGATTCGGCTTCTTCGCCGGCCATTCGGATCAGCTGCGGCGT
>JASFRE010000560.1:0-3018 GCA_050115055.1 Candidatus Eiseniibacteriota bacterium
TCGGCGATGCGGCCGACATCGCCGGCTCCCAGCGTCAACCAGACCTCGCCCGGCTGCGCCTCGCCGCGCAGCAGCCGTGCCGCCTCGTCCACGCTGCCGACACAGGTCGTCTCGACCTGCGAGCCGGCGGCGATCGCCGTTGCCAGGTCGCGCGCGGTGACGCCCTCGAGCGGCGTCTCGCCGGCGGCGTAGATCGGACAGACCACCACCCGGTCGGCATCGCCGAAGGCCGTGGCGAAGCGATCGGCCAGGTCCCGGGTGCGCGAGTACCGGTGCGGCTGGAAGATCGCCACCCGCCGGCGGTCCGGCCAGGCCGCCCGCGCCGTTCGCAGCACCGCGGCGATCTCGGTCGGATGATGTCCGTAGTCATCGACCAGCAGCACACCGTCGGACTCGCCGCGCACCTCGAAGCGCCGGCTGACCCCCTCGAACCCCTCGAGCGCGTCACGGATGACCGGCCACGGCAGGTCGAACTCGCGTCCGACTGCCACCGCCGCCAGGGCGTTCAGCACGTTGTGGGCACCCGGCATGGCGAGGGTCACGGCACCGAGCGTCGCGCCGCCCTCCCGCACCTGGAAGCGCGACCGCAGGCCGTCGACGGTCACGTCGGTGGCGCGGTGTCCGGCGGCGACGTCGAGGCCGTAGGACACGACGCGCCGCGTCGAGCGCCGCCCGAGCTCGGCGACCGGCGCGTCATCGATGCACAGCACCGCGGCGCCGAAAAACGGCACGCGCTCGACGAAGGCGGCGAAGGCGCCCCTGAGTGCCGTCATGCTGCCGAAGTGGCCCAGGTGCTCGCGATCGATGTTGGTGACCACCGCCACCGACGGCACCAGCTTGACGAACGAGCCGTCGGACTCGTCGGCCTCGGCGACCATGAAGTTGCCGCCGCCGAGCCGCGCCCCGGTCCCGGTCGAGCGCACCCGCCCGCCGACGACGACGGTCGGGTCGAGCCCGCCCTCGGTCAGGACGGCGGCGATCATCGAGGTGGTGGTGGTCTTGCCGTGCGCTCCGGCCACCGCCACCCCGTACTTGGTGCGCATGAGCTCGCCCAGCATCTCGGCGCGCGGAATCACCGGCACGCCGCGACGCTCGGCCGCCAGCCGCTCCGGGTTGTCGGCCGGCACCGCCGAGGAGACGACGACGCAGTCCGCCTCGGCGACGTGCTCCGCCGCGTGACCGATCTCCACCCGTCCGCCGAGCGAGCGCAGCCGCGCGGTGGTCGGCGTGTCGCGCAGATCGGAGCCCGACACCGTGTAACCCTGGGTGATCAGCACCTCCGCGATGCCGGCCATGCCCACGCCGCCGATGCCGATCAGATGGATGTGTCTGTGGCGATACATGGCTCGCTTACTCCCCGTCGCCGGCGGCGACCCGGGTCCCGGTGTCTCCCCCGACGTCCGCCGGATCGCCGAGGCCGGCCAGGCGCTCGACCGACTCGGCGACGCGCAGCGCCGCCTCCGGTCGCGCCAGGATCCGCGCCTGCACCGCCATCCGGTGCAGGTGGTTCGGGCTCAGGACCAGGCGCCGGACGACCCGCGCCAGCCGCTTGCCGGTCAGCTCCTCGTCGGCGATCGAAACCGCCGCACCGTGCTGGACCAGCTTCTCCGCGTTCCAGCGCTGGTGGTCGTCGGCAGCGTGCGGATAGGGTACGAGAATCGACGGCAGACCGCAGGCGGTCAGCTCGGCCAGCGTGGTCGCGCCGGCCCGGCAGACGACCAGCCCGGCCACGCTGTAGCCCAGGGCGATGTCATCCAGGTAGCGGTGCACCGAGGCACGGATCGGCACCCCCGCCACCGCCTGCCGGACCATCTCCAGGTCCTCGTCGCCCGTCTGGACGAGGAGCTGCAGCTTGCGGATCCGCGCCAGCAACGGCAGGGCCTCGACCAGCGCCAGGTTGATGCGGTGCGCACCACGGCTGCCACCGAACACGAGCAGGGTCGTCTTCTCCGCCGCCAGTCCGAAGCTGTCGAGCGCCGGCGATCGGTCGCGCAGCACCAGCCCCGGGCGGATCGGATTGCCGGTCAGCCGCAGGTTGTCCTTGCGTCCGAAGTAACGACGCGATTCGGAGAAGGTCAGGTGGACCTCGTCGGCGAGGCGGGCGAGCAGCCGGTTCGTGCGCCCCGGGACCCGGTTCTGCTCGAGAACGACGCACGGACACCGCGCCAGCTTGGCAGCCACGACGACCGGCGCCGAGACGTAGGCGCCGGTTCCGATCACCACGTCGGGACGGTAACGGAGCACCAGGCCGATCGACTGCAGCACGCCGACCAGCTGGTCGGCGAGCGACCGGACCAGGGCGAGGAGATCACGTCGCGCGCGTCGCGGCAGGCCGCGGGCACGGATCGTCGACAGGTCGTAGCCCAGCTCGGGGACCACCCGGCGCTCGATGCCGCGCACCGTACCGACGAAGCGGATCCGGGTCTCGGGGTGTCGCGCCACGAGGGTCTCGGCGACAGCGATCCCCGGGTACAGATGTCCACCGGTCCCACCACCGGCGATCAGCACGCGCATCTCGAGGATCACCGCGGCGACTCGCTCCCAGACCGACCGGATCATGCCCGAACCGCCTTGGCCGTCGCGACCGGGACCATGTCCCGCACCGCGCGCGGCATGCCGGTTGGAGCGCCGAGCGTCCCGCGGCCTGCGGCACTCCCGCCGGTCGCGATCGCCGTGCGCTGCGTGACGCCGGCCGGTGCGTCGGCGGACACGCGGAGCAGGATCCCGACGGCGGCCAGGTGCACGACCAGGGAGGAACCGCCATAGCTCAGGAACGGCAGTGGCAATCCGGTCGTCGGCATCAGCCCGGTGACCACCGCCACGTTGAGAATGACCTGGACCGAGATCATCATCGCGACACCAGCTGCGAGCAGGCTCCGGAACGGGTCCCCCAGCACCATCGACAGCCACAGTGCCCGCGCGACGATCAGCGCATAGATCCCCAATACCAGTACCGCGACGACAAATCCACCCTCTTCTCCGATGATCGAGAAGACGAAATCGGTGTGTGACGCCGGC
>JASFRE010000561.1:0-3007 GCA_050115055.1 Candidatus Eiseniibacteriota bacterium
GCACGCGGTGCCATGGCGCTGTTCGGCGAGAAGTACGGGCGCGAGGTGCGAACCATCGAGGTGCCGGGCGAGTCGCTCGAGCTCTGCGGCGGCACGCATTGCCGGGGGACCGGCGACATCGGGCTGTTCAAGATCGTCTCCGAGTCGGCGATCCAAGCGGGCATCCGGCGCATCGTGGCGGTGACGGGGCTCGGAGCGCTCGAGCTCGCACGCGAGCTCGAGGAGCGTCTGGCCGGCCTCGGCAGCCAGCTCGGGGTGGCGCCGCGCGCCCTGCCGGAGCGCCTCACCGCGCTGCTCGGCGAGATCGAGGAGCTGCGCGCCCGCTCGCGCGCCGCCCAGGGCGGCGCGCTCGAGCGCCAGATCGAGGCGGCCCTCGCCGCCGCCGAGGAGCAGGGCGGCCACCGGCTGGTGGTGGCGCGGCTGGCGGTGGGCTCGGTCGACCTCCTGCGCCGGGCCGGTGACGGCGTGCGCGACCAGCTGGGCTCGGGCGCCGCGGTGCTGGGTGCCGAGATGAACGGCAAGGTCAGCTTCCTGGCCGTCGTCACCGATGACCTGATCGAGGACGGTGCGCTGCGGGCCGACGAGCTGGTGCGCGCCGTCGCCAAGGTGGCCGGCGGCTCCGGCGGCGGCAAGCCGCACCAGGCGCTGGCCGGGGGCAAGCAGGTGGAGCAGCTGGACGCGGCGCTCGAGGTGGGGCGGCGTCTGATCCGGGAGCGGCTCGAGAGCGCGGCGCGGCGGTAGGGGGGCGGTGCGATGAAGGGTCTCATCCTCTCGGGAGGGCGCGGCACACGGCTGCGCCCCATCACGCATACGAGCGCCAAGCAGCTGGTGCCGGTCGCCAACCGGCCGATCCTCTTCCATGCCATCGAGGCGGTGCGCGACGCCGGCATCGACGACATCGGCATCATCGTCGGCGACACGCGGCGAGAGATCGAGGAGGCGGTCGGCAACGGCGAGCGCTTCGGGGTGCGGGTGACCTACATTCACCAGGCGGAGCCGCTCGGGCTGGCGCATGCGGTGCTCACTGCCGAGCCGTTCCTGGGCGACGACAGCTTCGTCATGTACCTGGGAGACAACCTGATCCGCGACGGCATCTCGGAGCTGGCAGAGGAGTTTCGCGCCCAGTCGCCCAACTGCCAGATCCTCCTGGCGCGGGTGCCGGACCCGACCCGGTTCGGCGTCGCCGAGCTCGACGGCGAGCAGCGCGTGGTCCGCCTGGTCGAGAAGCCGAAGGAGCCCAAGAGCGACTATGCGCTGGTCGGGGTCTACATGTTCGACCGCAACATCTTCGACGCGGCGCGCGCCATCTCGCCCTCGTGGCGCGGCGAGCTCGAGATCACCGATGCCATCCAGGTCCTGATCGACGGTGACTACGACGTGCGCTCGACGGTGATCAGCGGCTGGTGGAAGGACACCGGCAAGCTCGACGACATGCTCGAGGCCAACCGGATCCTGCTCGCCGACCTGGAGCCGGGGGTGGACGGTCGTCTCGATGCCACCACCCGGGTCGAGGGGGACGTGCGGGTCGGTGCGGGGACGGTGATCGCCGGCTCGATCCTGCGCGGTCCGCTGATCATCGGCTCGGACTGCCGGATCACCGACTCCTACATCGGCCCGTTCACCTCGATCGGCGACGAGGTCACCATCGAGGGTTCGGAGATCGAGCACTCGATCATCATGCGCGGCTCGGAGATCGTCGACATCGACACCCGCATCGAGTCGAGCCTGATCGGTCGCGACGTCAAGATCCGGCGCGCCTCCGGGCGGCCGATCGCCAAGCGCTTCATGGTGGGCGACTCGAGCTTCATCGAGGTCTGACCGCCCGGTGCGGAGGGATGCGTGCGGATCTACCTGACCGGTTTCGACGGCATGCTCGGTCACGATGTCTGCCCCGAGCTCGAGGCGGCCGGCCATGATCTCGCCGGACTCGACTTCGTCGACATCACCGCCGCCGGGGCGATCGGCGACGACCTGCGCGCCGCGCGCCCCGAGTGGGTGTTCCACCTCGCCGCCTACACCGACGTCGACGGCGCCGAGGGCGATGAGGCCGGCGCCCGCCGGGTGAACGTCGACGGTACCCGGCACGTCGCCGCGGCGGCGCGTGACGCGGGCGCCCGACTCCTCGTCGTCTCCACCGACTACGTCTACGACGGCACCAAGCAGGAGCTTTACGTGGAGGACGATCCGGTGGCGCCGCTCGGCGTCTACGGACGCACCAAGCTCGAGGCCGAGCAGGTGGCACGCGCGCTCCTTCCCGAGGTGCTCATCGTGCGCACCGCCTGGCTCTACGGGCCGCCGGCGCCGCGCGGTGGCGGCAACTTCGTCGACACCATGCTGCGCCTGGCGGCCGAGCGTGAGACGATCGACGTGGTGGCCGACCAGGTCGGTTGCCCCACGCACACCGCCGACCTGGCCCGCGCTCTCCGTTCCCTGGTCGAGCGCGGGGCGAGCGGTATCGTGCATGCCGTGGGGCGGGGTCACACCAGCTGGTACGGTTTCGCGCGCGAGATCCTGCGTCAGTCCGGGGAAAATCCTGACAAGATCCGGGAGACGACGACGGCGAGCCTGGCGCGGCCGGCGCCACGGCCGGCGTGCTCGGTGCTGTCCACGGCACGCTTCGAGGCGCTGACTGGCAGCCGCATGCAGCGCTGGGAGGATGCCCTCGCCGACTACCTGGAGCGCCGCGGCCGGCTGAAGGCCGGCCGGGCGGCGGGGGAACGGCCATGAGCGCCGCGCGGCGGGCACGCACGCCCCGCCTCACCCCGCGCGCACGGCGCCAGCTGCCGGCGATCGAGGCAGCACTCGACGCGGCGGCCGCCCTTGCCGCCGACGCCGCCGCCTTCACGGTGCCGCTCGCCGAGGCGGCGGCGGCGTGCACGGCGGCGCTCCGACGGGGGCGGCAGGTCCTCTTCTGCGGCAACGGCGGTAGCGCCGCCCAGGCCTCCCACCTGGCCGGCGAGCTGTCGGGACGCTTCTACCGCGAGCGTCCGGCCATCCGCGCCCTGGC
>JASFRE010000562.1:0-3000 GCA_050115055.1 Candidatus Eiseniibacteriota bacterium
AAGGGCACGCCGGTTTGCACCATGCCGAAGGGACCCGGGTTCATGCCGACCAGGAGCGTCTCGGTGCCTGCGCGGGCGTACCGGCGCAGATACTCGACGTGCCGTTCGCGGGCATACTCGAGAGGGTGATAGACGTGGGTCACGGGGGCGGCGAAGTGCAAGGCGCCGGCCGCGCGGGCCAAGTCGCGGCCGATCGCCTCGAGGTCCCGGGCGACCCGATCGCCGCCCCGCCCGCCGGTCGCGCGGCGTCGTGTCGCGGCTCCCGTCGCCGGCACATCGCATTTCATGACTCGACTCCCCGTGTCACGACGACCTGCCGGCCGCCGTCACCCTCGGCATCGGTGCGCTGCGTGGTCGCGCATTCACCTGCCACCGCGCCGTGCGCGCCGTCCCGCGTGCCGTCGCCGCTCGCTCGCAGCGGCGCGCCGCTCATCCCCATGCTAGGCTTCCCGGGTGCGGTCGCGGCCGCGGCGTACGGCCCGTGGATCGCCCCCATGATGATCCCCAGCGGCAGGAAAGACCAGGTCCGATGTCAGCTGAGCGAGAGACCCAGTCCTGTGCCCGTACCGTCGCGCGACGGTTCATCCCGGTGCTGCTCCTGATGGCCACGGTCGGGGCCGACGCGCGCCGGGTGGCCGCGGACGAGCTCTCCAGGCTCGAGCCGGGAGCCGTGCTGCACGACTTCGAGGTCGAGGCGCTCTACACCAACACCAACACCAACGCGAACGCGAACTCGAGCGGGAACGCCGCCGATCGACCGCTGGGGGCGCGCCTGGTCCACCGGCCGAGCCGCTTCGTCGTCGACCTGCTCAGGATCCAGTCGTTGCCACAGGCGTTCCTCTGGGTCAACACGCCGGCGGTCTCCGACGGCGGGGAGGCCCACACGCTCGAGCACCTGCTGCTCGGCAAGGGCAACAAGGCGCGGGCCGTGGCCGCGCTCGAGACCATGTCACTGGCCTCGCACTCCGCGATGACCCAGCCGGCACGTACCTGCTATCACTTTCACACGGCAGCCGGGGCCGATGCCTTCTTCGCGCTGTTCGAGGCTCGACTCGACGCGATGCTGGCACCGGACTTCACCGACGAGGAGATCAGGCGCGAGGTCTGCAACATGGGGGTGGCGGTGGAGCCGGAGAGCGGCACCCTCGCCGTCGAGGAGCGGGGGACCGTCTACACGGAGATGGTCAGCGCCTACGAGAGGCTGCCGACCCGCCTGTACCGCCAGCTCGGGGTCGTCCTCTATGGCGACGGACACCCGCTCGCCCTCGACTCCGGCGGTCTGCCGGCGGCGATCCGGGCGCTCGAGCCCGACGACATCCGTCGCTATCACGAGACCTACTACCACCTGGGCAACATGGGGGCGGTCGTGGCGCTGCCCGGCGACGTGTCCGTCGAGCGTTGCCTGGGCGAGCTCTCCGCCATCCTGGCGCGTCTCGGAGCGGCTGCTGCCCCGGACGGGCCGGCGGCGGGCGGAGACCCGGCGACGTTCGAGGAGCGCCTGCCAGCGCCCGCCGGCGCGGGCGGCGGCGGCCTGCACACGGTGCGCTTCCCCGACTCCGATCCGGCGGCTCCAGGCCGCATCGCCCTCGCCTGGTCGCCGCGTGACGTGCAGCCGCTCGGCGAGGAGCTGCTGCTCGAGATCTTCGTCGACCTCGTGGCGTCCGGCTCGACCTCCAACCTGTACGCACGGCTCATCGACTCGCAGACCCGTGTCGTCGACACCGGCGCCCGGCAGCTGTACGGCTGGGTGAGCGACCAGCTCGGCCGGCCGGTCCAGATCCAGCTGGTCGACGTCGACGCGGAGCGGTGCAACGCGGCGACGGTGGACAGCGTCCGCGCCGTGATCCACCGGGAGATCACCTCCATCTCCAGGCTGCGATCCGGCACGCCGGCCATGGAGGACTTCAACACCCGGGCCCGCGATCGCGTCGAGGAGCTGCGCCGCGCGCTCATCGACTTCCTCGACTCGCCGCCGCGCTTCGGCTTCCGGAACACGGACTCGGCCTGGATCGACCACCTCCAGCGCCTCGACGGTGAGGGCGGCGGGCGTCGGGACCTGTCGCTGTCGGCCGAGCTCGAGCGGATCGAGCAGATGCTCGCGGGCTCGCGCAATCTCTGGCGCCCGCGGATCCGGGCCTGGGGTCTGCTGTCAATCGTGCCCGAGGCGGTGGTGGCCACCGCCGATCCGGCGCTCATCGAGGAGGAGGTGACGGCGCGGCAGCAGCGGCTCGACGCCTTCGTCGCGTCGCTCCTCGACCGCTACCAGGTCGACGATCGCCAGGCGGCAATCAGCCGCTACGCGGCGGAGGTCGAGCGCGGGACCGCGGTTCTCGACTCGATGGCGGCGGCGGTCGGCATGCCGCCGTTCGTCGACTCGCCGCCGCTCGGCCTCGACGAGATGCTCGACTTCGAGGTGCTGGCGTTGCCGGGGGGCGGGCCGCTGGTCGCGTCGCGCTTCGACAACCTGTCGACCGCGACCACCGGGCTGGTGCTCGATCTCCGGGTCCTCGATCCGTCGCAGTGGCTGTTCGTGCCGGCACTGCCGGCTCTCCTCACCGAGGTCGGTGTCCTGGTGGACGGTCGGCCGCTGGCCTACAACGCCTTTCGCGAAACGCTGCGGCGCGAGATCCTGGAGCTCGACGTCGAGCTCGATGTCGATCATGCCACCGGTCAGGCCGAGCTCGTGCTCCGCGCCGCCGGCACCGATAGCGCGGAGAGCCATCGCGCCATCGAGTGGCTCGCCACGGTGCTCCGCACACCGGATCTGCGGGTCGAGAACCTGCCACGCATCCGCGATGCGATCGACGAGGCACTGGGCCGTTCGCGGGGACGGATGCGTCACCGCGAGGAGTCCTGGGTTCAGGAGACGGCGCGCGGCTACCGCTCGCAGGGTCATCCGTTGCTCCTGCACGCCGGCTGCTTCCTGACCCAGACCTATGACCTGCACCGTCTCGGCTGGCTGTTGCAGGAGGGGGGTGCGGTGGCACCACGCGTCGCCGA